>JAAERO010000178.1 GCA_024230315.1 Hyphomicrobium sp. | reverse complement strand
GGCGGATCGCATCGGCGACGGTACTGCCCTGCGAATGTAAAACGTCAATCTGACGCAGCTTGGAAACAATCTCTTCAGGCTTGTGGTGCTTCTTTGGCATAATCAGTCCTCCTCAGGGATATAACCCATACTTCGAGTCGGACCACTTCACTGGGGGTGTATCATCCGTGCCAAGGTCGAACACGTCTTCTGGGTTATGAAATGCCAGTTCGGCTACCGAAAAGTGCGCTACCGAGGCATTGTCAAGAACGGTGCACAGGTCTTCACATTGCTGGCACTGGTGAACCTGTATCTGGCGCGTGATAGGCTAACGGTGATGGCTGGATAGAAATCAGCAAGGTGGCCAAGAACCACCGCAAGCAGGCAGATCATTGCAAACTGACCTGCCCACATGAGACGAAAACGCAAACCAGAACATCACGCGCCCCGCTCGACCACCGATCGCTACCTCAAACTCGCTTGTTCAGACGTTCCTAAGCGATCGCATCGTCCGTAGCGTCCGCAATTTCCAAAAGCTCCCCTCAATTACCGCGTTCTACTATCGATCGCGGCAAGTCAGGTTGGTGGACGCTGATTATGTTCATTCCGCTTATCGGTCCGATCTGGTGGCTGATCGAGCTCGGCTTCTTCCGCGGTGACCCCGGCGCTAATGCATATGGTCCGCCTGCGGTTTCCGCTTGAATTGGTCGAAGATTTTCTGAACTGCATAAAGCGGTCGCGGATGGCCGCCGCTGGCCATTTCGCGTGGCGTCAAGATGGTGATAATGTGGCTGGATTGTGTCACCTCTTATGAGAAAAAGGTCCAGAGCCGCGGACACCCTTGAATGCGGCGGCAATAAATGATCAGTTTTGACGCGTAACAGGTCGAGAGGGCGGAGGATGCTCAATACAAGCGGTCGGCCGCGCAAGTGACTGCCAGTGATTAGGTCGGTCGCAGGTACCGGGGCACTGCTTCTGATGACTGGAGCTTCGACGGTCGCTGAAGCCAATGATTGGTCTGGCTTCTATGTGGGCGCTCACCTTGGTGGAGCTTGAAGCGACGTTAACTGGGCTGAGTCCAGTTTGACCCTCACATCGGTCTCCAGTGATTCTGAAGGCTTTATCGGTGGCGGCCACGTTGGCTATCAGCATCAGTTCAGCAATATCGTTGTCGGTGTTGAGGTTGGTGTGTCGGGCGCTGACCTCGATAAATCGGTTACGCAATCATTCGCCCTATCTACCGTCGCCTATGGAACCGAAATTGACACCATGATCACGGTCGCCGGCCGGATTGGTGTCGCAATGAGTCATTTCCTACCTTACGTTAAGGTCGGGTATGCGACTGCCGATATCAACATGAGCGGCAACGCCACCGTGGTAGGACTCGGATCGGATTCTTTCAGCAACAGTGATTGGGAGAGTGGTTGGATCATCGGCGGCGGCGTTGAAACCATGCTAGGGAAAAACTTCGTGGCCGGGGTTGAATACAATTACATCGATCTTGGCAAAAGCAGTTACAGCGGCCGCACTGCCCGAGGGATATCCTACTCGCTTACCGATGTGGATACAGATATACAGTCGCTGACGGGCGCGTATTTCATACAAATTTGGCCGGGATCGCCATGAGCCGGTGCCGCTGAAATAGGCTCGCGCATCTGAACGGGACGATAACGATATCTGGATCAATGACGCGGCGGGCTTTAGGACCGGCAGCTTTGATACGGATCGGTGGCTCGCCACCGTCATGCTCACGGGTGCGCATTATCATGGCGCCTGGCGGTTCTCGCCCGAAGTTGGTCTCGCCTACGGTTATGAGTCCTATGACACTGAAAGAAACAGCTTAGGGGCACCTCGAACAATGGCGCTTTTCGCTTTGTGGGTGCCGGCGGCGCGGCGTCAGGCGCGGTTGCGATGCTGGTCTGCCGCCTTCGCGGCGGCCTTTGCGTTGCCCTCAGGCCGTCTTGCAACGCCTCGTTCCAGGATCACCATACGGCGCATGTTATAGACGAGGTTTTGCAGCCCGATTTTTGCCGCCGCCCGCTGGAAGCCGATGCTGCGCACGATGCGCCCGCCCGGTGCCGTCTCCTGGGCGCCGAAGATGTGCTCGACACGCGCGCGCACTTTGCTCTTTTTGCGATTGGCGTTTTGCTGCCGCTCGCTGAGCGGGCGCCCACGCACGCCGC
>JAAERO010000177.1 GCA_024230315.1 Hyphomicrobium sp. | reverse complement strand
TGTTGCGTTGAAAGCCCAAGGAGCTGCTATCGTGATCATTGCCCATCGCCCCAGTGCCATAAGAGTGGCCGATGAGTTGCTCTATCTCAAAGACGGCCATCAGGTGGCGTTCGGCTTGCGCGATGAGATATTGCGCAAGGTCACAGCGCCAAGCGCGCAACACTCCGACCCTCAACACAGCGCTCCTTCAAACGGTTCCAAGCCGGTTTCAGGGGACCCAGCTGGGAAGGGCGCGGCACTGGTACCCAACTCGGCACGTCGAGGCAAACGATGAGCCAAGACGCCAAACGCTCCCTGTTCACCAACCAGCTCGTGGGAGCGGGGCTTGTGATCGTGTTGGTGTTTGGGCTGGGCGGCTGGGCGGCCTGGGCCTCGATCAACGGGGCGGTCATTGCTTCAGCCACAGTCGTTGTGGAATCCAACGCCAAGAAGGTGCAGCACGTCGAGGGCGGGATTATTTCTGAGATCCACGTTGAAACAGGCGACCACGTAACAGCTGGCGACCTGCTGGTGCGCCTGGATCAAACCGAGCCCAAGGCGGAATTGGCCATCCTTAATGCACGGCTTAATGAGCTGCATGCCTCTCATGCGCGCCTCAAAGCGGAACGCGATGAGACCGATGTCATCGACTTTGTCCCAGAGCTTAACGCGCGCGCTCACGATGCAGAGGTGCAAAACATCCTGAACGGTCAGCGCCGGCTTTTTTTAGCCCGTGCCAAGGACCGCCGCGGCAAGAAAGAGCAGCTTACCCAACACATCATCCAGCTCAACGAAGAGATCACAGGCCTTAAAGCGCAACAAGTCGCCAAAGAAGAACAGACCGCATTAATCGGGCTTGAACTTGAGGACCTGCTTATCTTGCGCGAAAAACAACTGGTCCCCATCGCGCGGCTATTAACGCTGCAGCGGGAAGAGGCCAAGCTCAAAGGCGAACGGGGCCAGTTGATCGCACAGATTGCGCGCGCGAAGGGTCGCATCGCGGAGACTGAGCTTGTCATCATCCAGGTCGACGGGGAAGCGCGCACCGAAGTACTGACTGAGTTGCGCCAGGTAGAAACCAACCTTGTCGAATACTTAGAGCGACGCTCAGCGGCGCGGACACGCCTAAAACGCACCGAGATCTTTGCG
>JAAERO010000176.1 GCA_024230315.1 Hyphomicrobium sp. | reverse complement strand
GCCAGTAGACCCAAACCAAAATGCATCAGATAAATCACGGCCAGGTAAAGTGGAAACCATGGCAGATCAAAGAGTGTAATCGGGCCAGGCCCGGACAGAAACTGACGCACCGTATCCAGGTCACGTAAGGGTTGGACTTGACTGGCCGCGCCAGGGGCTAACCCTAAGCCGATCACGCCATCAAAGGCGTGATGGCCCAGCTCATCGTCCAGGCGTTGACCGACGCGGGCCAGAATGCGTGAGCGCACGATCTGCAGCAACCCCATGAACGTAAACAGACCAGCAACCAACAGCGTTAGCGCAATGAGCGTGGGCACAGAGCGGCTGGCAAGCACCCGGTCATAGACCTGCAGCATGAACAGCGGTCCGGTGAGCATGAGCAGATTAATGACGAGGCTGAACACGCCCGTCGCGATGAACGCGCCACGGCACGCCGCCAAAGCTGAGACCCAAGTGGAGTCGGGATCACGGCGGCTGTTACTAGAAATTTTTCTCAACGCTCATAGTTGGTTGGCCCCTCGCGTTTAAAGGAACGAAAAGTTGTCAACTTTCAGATCGTCATAGGAGACATTTTTGAGAGTAATCGAATTGCCGTCGCCAAAATCAATCACTGTGTCATCGCCCTCCTGCTTGGCCAGCGCCAGCAATTCATCAAAGTTTAAAACGCCGACGCCGTTCAGTTGGATGGCATCTATGCCTACCTCGAAGTCGTTAATCACATCGTTGCCAAAGTTGGCATCAAAGACGAACGTGCCGTCACCGTTGCCGCCGTCCAGCTTGTCGTTGCCGTTCTGGCCCCACAGCTGGTCGTTGTCGTCACCGCCGTACAGCTTGTCGACACCAGCGCCGCCGTGCAGGCGCAGATTAACTGCGGCACCACCTCCCCCGTTTGGGCCAGTCTCCGTCTCATACTCAACCGTCTGACCCTCGCGCAACGTCGACAAGCCCGCACTCTCAACCGCGGAGATATGCACGAAGACGAGCTTGCCACCCTCATCAGGCTGGATGAAGCCGTAGCCCTTCTGACTATTGAACCACTTCACAGTGCCGGTTGCCATCGAATGCCTCCAAAGCAAAAATGCAATCCCTTCGGCCGAGTTGCCACACAAGAAATTGGAAGCATTCCCAACGAAAACCAATACCCGGATCGAGGTACAACTTTAGTTCAACAAGAGAACCTTCTTAAGGGCACCTCGAAAAATATCCCATTCGCCGATCCATGCGAGTGTTGTGCCTGACAGATTGATTCGGGCGGGGCACGATGGCGCAGATTGGGTTTTTCGGTTCTGACAGGCGGCTTGAGCTTCTGTCGAAGAAGGGTGATCGGCTTGAGGCTATCGACAAGCTCGTGTGTTGGGAGAGCTTTCGCGCCGACATCGAGGCCGTCGTTGTGACGCCGGACGACGCAAAGAAGTCCAACGCTGGCCGCAAGCCCATCGACGCCATTGTTCTGTTTCGCATGCTCGTCGTGCAGACGCTGTACAATCTCTCCGACGAGGAAACCGAATTCCAGATCAACGACCGCATGACCTTCATGCGCTTCATCGGCAAGGGTTTGGAGGGCCGCATCCCCGACGCCACAACGCTGTGGCTCTTCCGCGAGAAGCTTGCCTCAGCCG
>JAAERO010000175.1 GCA_024230315.1 Hyphomicrobium sp. | reverse complement strand
GACGGTAAAATCAAACGCTTGTCGCAAAATTAGGCCCCCAACACGTTCCACACCGGTATAGCCTCGGTAGGGTCACTGTGCTCGCAAAAAAAGTTACCTACGTTTCGACTTTGTGGATCTGACTGGAAATTCCTAAAATTTTCAGCCCCCCCCGATTAATCGGTGATGGTTCGGAATGAAGTAGCTGTTATTTCAAATTTCTGAAACTGCTGAAGGGTATTTTTGGGAGACATAGGATCCACATTTCCGTTGGATAAAGTACGGTAAAATCAAAAGCTATTCGCAAAATTAGGCCCCCAACACGTTCCACACCGGTATAGCCTCGGTAGGGTCAATGTGCTCGCAAAAAAAGTTACCTACGTTTCCGACTTTGTGGATCTGACTGAAAATTCATAAAAATTTCAGCCCCCCCCCGATTAATCGGTGATGGTTCGGAATGAAGTAGCTGTTATTTCAAAATTTTGAAACTGCTGAAGGGGATTTTTGGGAGACATAGGATCCACATTTCCGTTGGACATAAGACGGTAAAATCAAACGCTTGTCGCAAAATTAGGCCCCCAACACGTTCCACACCGGTATAGCCTCGGTAGGGTCACTGTGCTCGCAAAAAAAGTTACCTACGTTTCGACTTTGTGGATCTGACTGGAAATTCCTAAAATTT
>JAAERO010000174.1 GCA_024230315.1 Hyphomicrobium sp. | reverse complement strand
CGGATCGCGCGAGAGCCGGTCGGCATCATTGACATCTTCATACCCAGCCAACCGACCAAACACCGATTGGCGCAAAAGAGCATCGACGCCATGTAACCGGTTATGACCGCAGCGTGGATCGTGCAATTTGGTTCCAGCAAACTCAAGCAGGCCGCAAGCCTCATCAAGCTCGCGAAACAGCAGCAGGCCGCCGTCAGAACTGATCCGACAGCCTTGTAATTCCAGCTTCACGCGACGGTCAAAATCCAGCCCAAGACGACTGTATTCGCTTTCACCCGCAAGGTGTGACAAGACTGCCCCCAAATCATAGCCCCAAACGACTGAATCGTAACGGAATTACGCCAGTAGCGCAGCAGAAATTCGGCGTCTACTTGGGGAATGCGGGTTCAGACTTGTGGTGCTTCTTTGGCATAATAAGTCCTCCTCAGGGCTAAAACCCATACTTCGAGTCGGACCACTTCACTGGGGGTGGATCACCTTGACGGTGGAGGCAGTTTGCACGACGTTGAAACTGATCCGCTGTTCACCCCAGTGGATGGAGCTCTGTTACTTTTACCCATGCCATTCTTCCCGACGTACGACGTTATCCGAGCGGATATATCCTGGGACCCCGCGCAGAATGAACAATTCCGGGAGAACGGCGAAGGAGGTCCCCGTGGCAATAGCCATGCTGTCCGCGTATCAGTTTAGACGAGGATGGCTAGTGTCATCAGCGACGAAACCGCAGGTTCTTGCGACTTAGCTGATCTATAGATGTGCAGCCCATCAACTTCATGTCGCGCTCGATCTCGCTTCGAAAAAGGCCAAGTGCACGCTCAACACCGTCTTGTCCGGCAGCTGCGAGCGCATAGAGGTAAAGACGTCCCCCAGAGCAAGCCTTGGCACCGACGGAGAGCGCTTTGAGCACATGTGTGCCGCGCTGTATTCCGCCTTCACAAATAACGTCTATCCTATCACCGACGGTGTCGACGATTTCGGCCAATTGATCGAAAGAACTTCGCGACCCATCCAGTTGGCGACCGCCGTGGTTGGACACTATGATTCCGGTGCAACCAATATCGATCGCGCGTTTGGCATCCTCAACGCTCATAATGCCTTTGAGAGCAAATTGACCATCCCATTTCGCACAGATATCTTCGGCGTCTTTCCAGTTCATCGATTGGTCAAGCATGGTGGAAAAATAGTTACAAATGGACGTTGCCAGTTCCGTTCCTTCTTTGACGTGATCTTCGAGTTGGGGGAGTTCAAACTTGGGATGCGTGAAGTGATTAAACGCCCATTTGGGGCGTAGCGCAAAACTAATCATGCTTTGCAACGTAAGCTGAGGTGGCGACGTGAAACCTGTGCGGAGGTCGCGTTCTCGGTTGCCTCCTGTTATGGTATCGACTGTTAGTGCCATGACATCGAAATTTGCGGCCTTAGCGCGTTCGATCATGCTGTTGTTCAGACCGCGATCTTTGTGAAAATAGAACTGGAACATTTTTGGTGTAGTGACCATCCTGCCAATTTCCTCGACACTGACTGTGCCGAGTGACGAAACACCAAACATCGTTCCAAATTTCTGCGCTGCTTTGGCGACAGCGCGTTCACCATCATGATGAAACAAACGCTGTAAGGCAGTTGGGGCACAATAGATCGGCAACGCTAACTTTTTGCCAAATATGGTCGTCGAGAGGTCAACGTTTTTGACGCCAGCTAATACGTTTGGGACCAGATCATAAGATCCATAAGCCTCTGTGTTACGCCTGTGCGTTGTTTCATCGTCGGCGGCGCCATCTATATAGTGAAAAACCGGACCAGGAAGTCGCCGGCGAGCAAGGGAACGAAAGTCGTGAAAATTGTGACAGTTGGAAAGTCTCATAGGGTGTTCCTCTTGCAAGCGTCCGGCAGCTGCCTTTGCTCATTTGTTCTGAGCATATCGCCAGAGTGGCAATTCGTTGATACGATCGAATAGTTCTGATCCCACTCCGTTGCCTTGATGGGCGGCCCACTCAACTCGATCCATTCCGTGGACCACCGGGTTGGCCGTTTTCCGAATGTGATCGCTCATCGAAGTAAGGCGCCGGCACTGCGACGCTGTCAGACACACTCATCCCTGGACTATTGAGCATCCGCTCCAGAAACAATCTTGCCGCCAGCCTGTTTCTAGCCGGAGCGGATCGTAGGGCAGACCATAGGCTGGCCGACAACGGCCGGGTTCTAACTTAGATACTAGTAGCGCGGTCAGCGGAATGTCATACGTAAAAGGCTAGCCGCTGTGACCGGCCCCCACGGAGTAGTCCAGGCGGCATGTTAGTTCATGGCGGCTTCATCGGCTAGATGCTGCGTTGGCGCCGGAGCAAGCCGAGGCTGCGAAGGTGACCACGCAGCAAGTGCTGGAATGAAGACCTCGGGTGCTGGCGGCTTTGATGGCGTCGTTCTCATCACGCGTATTACGCTGCTTGGGTACCGACACGATCGTCGCATCGATCATCTGCCCGCCGCGCGCGATGTAGCCCTTGGCTTCCAGGTGCTGGTCGAAGCGCTCGAGCAGTTTCTCGATCAGGCCGGCTGAGGCAAGCTTCTCGCGGAAGAGCCACAGCGT
>JAAERO010000173.1 GCA_024230315.1 Hyphomicrobium sp. | reverse complement strand
GTCGATTTCGCCGGTTCGCACAGACCCATTGATATCTTCTTTGGTATCGTCCACCTGAACCAGAGCCCCAACCAACACCCCTGGGGCCAGCACATAGTCAGCGCCTAAGTAGAGGATCCTAAAGTCACCCGTTCGGTTGATGCCCCCAAGATCGTCCGTGTAACGGCTAAACTGGCCCTCAACCCAAATGTCGAGCCCTGTGCGCGGGACTTGCAACGCGGCCAAACCAGACGCCCCAGATAAGCTCAGTCCAGCAGCCTCCAACTTCTTCTGCTGCGCCCGGGCCTCAGCCTCAGCCGCCTTGGCTCTCATCTCACTTAAAGAGGTACCAAACTTAAACGAGGTCGAACCAGAACCCAGCGGCACTAACTGACTGACCAGCGACGAAAACAGCGTCGTCGAGGTCGATGTCGGTCCCGTTGCCGCCCCAAACGCGTCCCCACGCATTTGCTCACTTGAGGGGAACACCTCGACCCAGGGCATGCCGGTCTCGTCCAGGGGAGGATCCCTGTCAGGCACACTCCTCAGCGACATCAGATCGTCAGGCTTAATGGTCCCACGAAGACCGTTGTGTGATAGGGGTCGGCCAGATCCACCGGCGGCCGAGAGTGGAACTTCACTGTTGGACAGAGGCGCAGAACTGAGCGGTCGTGCCCCCCCTCCTATCGCAGGTCCTGAACCACCAGGCTTAGAGCCAGAGAACTTGAGCCCGCCCTGTGAACTACGTGGACCTGGTGTTTGCAAGCGCCGCAACAGACGCGCACGATCGGGACCATGGCTCAAGAGGTTGTCCACGCGACGATGAATAAAGCGACGCGTCTCTTCGGCCATGGCTGTATCATAGGCGGTCTGGGACGTGAACGCGCACGTCACACCCGCTGTAGTCAGTTCTATGGTGACGGAGTCATCAGGACTGAGATCGCCGCAATTAGATCCACTAACATCTAACAACGTCCATCCCTGCGGAATGCTGACCAAGCGTATTACGTATTGATCCAAGGGTAAGTTGGCACTAGCGCTTGCATCACCATTAAGAGACAGAGTCCAGACGAGCTCATTGTTTCTGGTAACCTCGTACTTGAAATCAGGCACTGGAGTGCCGTTGCTAATGAAGTTCCTGATCGTCAGGGCACCGGTATTACCTGCATAGTCCGCGTTCACTGAGGCTTCATTGGAGGTTATCGGAGTGCCGTCTGGGGTCGTCCCCTGCGCTTGAGCCGTATTGGTGATCGTCCCCGCATCAATGTCAGCCTGGGTCACAGCATCGGTGACGTCACACGTGACTGCTTGATCAGGAGTGAGGGTGTCAATGGTGCACGGCTCACCACGGCTGCCCGTTATGGTGACATCGGTTAAAGTCACGGGGCTAGAGACCTCATAAGTGTAGGTCAGCTCATCGCCAACCGCACTGTAGACCTGAGGGTCAACGCTCACAGTAAGCGTCAAGCTTGCATAGTCCGCGTTCACTGAGGCTTCATTGGAGGTTATCGGAGTGCCGTCTGGGGTCGTCCCCTGCGCTTGAGCCGTATTGGTAATCGTCCCCGCATCAATGTCAGCCTGGGTCACAGCATCGGTGACATCGCACGCCTCTGTTTGATCAGGAGTGAGGGTGTCAATGGTGCAAGATGCACCACGGCTGCCCGTTATGGTGACTGTCCGTCATCAGATAATTTGGAACAGATTTCGGTTTGAGCTAACGGAGTGTCTGGCTCATCTGGTCTGTCATGTTAGGCGGCGGCCTTGTGGTGTT
>JAAERO010000172.1 GCA_024230315.1 Hyphomicrobium sp. | reverse complement strand
GGACCTTCGCCGGCTCCGACTCGGGCGGGCGCCACGCTGCTGCTATCTACACGCTGATCGAAACGGCAAAGCTAAACGACATCGATGCCCGCGCCTGGATCGCAGACGTCCTCGCCCGCATCAACGACCACCCGGCAAAGAAGCTCGATGACCTGCTGCCCTGGAACTGGAAGGAGGCTCAGGCCATAGCCGCCTGATCGCGACCCTCATTCCCTGCGGTCTTCACCGGATGCATACAAGGCTGGAAAGGTCTCCTTTTTGAGGTGGGTGATCAGGGTGAGCCGCGTTGGCAACTGACGTATAGATAAGGAACCCTAGTCGGCTAAATCAGAAACCATAGGGAACGGCGGATAAGCAGGGAAACACAAGAAGTAGCCCGCACTCCTCGCCCCAAGTGCGCGCTCTTTTTCTGTGATCCTCAAATCACACCCTGCCACGTAAACAACGGTTAGGGCACGGAAAGGCCGTTGCGCTCTAAGATTGCACGCGCCTGCTCACTCTTTAGGAAGGCGGCGAGTGCGCGTGCCGTTTCCCCAGCACCATTGAGCAGCGTCATGCTGTGGTTGATTGGCTGGTGCCAGTCCTCAGGGATGAGCGCGACGGTCACCAGAGACGCAATCTTTGAGGAAGCCACAAGTGAGTAAGCTATAATACCCGCCTGAGCGGCACCGGTCGTGACAAATTGTGCGGCCTGACCGACGTTCTCTCCAATGATGAGGCGCGAGCCGAGATCTTCCCAGATTCCTGCCTTTTGCAGCACCTCCCGAGCGGCGCGTCCGTAAGGTGCGACCTCTGGATTGGCAATGGCGACATGATCGACATCACCAGCCGCAAGCGCCTCAGTAAGACCGGTCAACTCACCATCGACGGAAACGGGAGAGCCGCTTGGCGCCACAATAGCAATCCGCCCACGCGCGAATACAGATGGCGTGCCCTCAGTGCGCTTTTTGTCGGCGAGCCGCCACACGCTCTCCTCGTCGGCAGCGAGGAAGAGCTCATAGGGTGCGCCGTTCTCAATCTGGTGCATGAGGCTTCGTGTGGCGCCATAGGTGAACCGTACGCGCTGGCCAGTCCGCCGCTCGAAGGTCGCTGCGATATCGTCCATGGCATAGCGCATGCTCGCTGCCGCCGCCACGACAGGTATGCTCTCAGCATGCACCTGTCGAGTCAGCGTGCCAGAAGCCATAAGAAGCGCACACATGGCCAACATGGCCAGCACGCGCTGACTATAACTCAATGTTAGCTGTTGCGGCGTCATGAGAATGGGGTCGCTAGCATGTCCGTGCCGACAACCGCTACGCCGGCGCTTCTCATTTGATCAACAGCTCACATAAACACGCATAAGCAGTGCGTGCCTAAGAATCGAGCCGTTGTCAGCTAAATCGGAAACCACAGGAAACAGCGGAGTAGCAGGGGCACAAGAAGTAGCCCGCACCCCTTGCCCCAAGTGCGCGCTCTTTTTCTGTGACGCTCAAAGCACACAAGCCATAAAAGAACGCTCACGCCTGAGAGCCGCGTGGTGGCGCGCGCATGGTACCGGTCCCACCCCATACATAAAAAACCGCATAAAAAATAGCGCGCCTCCTCCTGAACACCGATTGCGCCGTCACCCGTCTTAGCCGACATTCCCCGGATGACACTGCATCGATGATGGAGTGCGCCAATTTCCGTTCCTCGAAGCAGGAACTGCGGTAATCAGACCCTCACTTGCCGCCACTGTGGCTGGCGAGCGTCAAGTCTGGC
>JAAERO010000171.1 GCA_024230315.1 Hyphomicrobium sp. | reverse complement strand
TATATTTCTAAGTAGATGGTAACAATTAATATAAATGATAAGGCTTACAAAATGCCAGAAAGGCTAACAGTAGAACAGTATCACTCTATGTTACAGTTTGACTGGGAAAACCCTGCATTCTATCCAAGAATAGTAGGTACACTTATTGGCTGTAATCCATTCGAGTTAACTGGAGCACCAGAAAAATCAATGGTCTTAGCCATCTCATTTATTATTAAGTCTATGAATGATAGAAAGAAGTGTAAGACACTGGACCTAGAGTCACTAACGTTTGGCCAGTTCGTAGACCTAGATGTATACTTAGCCTTAGGCTTAGACAAACACTTTAAAGATATTGCAGCACTAATAGCACCCGATGCTAAGTGGGCTGACGAGGCCATGTGGGCCATTGATAAGTTTGTGTCATTCCGTACATTTACCTATCGACAATACAAAGTACTATTTGGTATCACAGACAAAGAGTTAGACCAAGCAGAACTAGAGGGTAACACAGAGGTCAAAGATAAAATGAATGTAGCCCGTAGTTGGTATAAGGTTATTGTATCAATTGCCGGTGACAACATACTAAACATAGATGAGGTAACGGAACAACCTCTAAAGAAAGTTCTAAACTTTATGGCTCTACAGAAGGAGAAGGTCCT
>JAAERO010000170.1 GCA_024230315.1 Hyphomicrobium sp. | reverse complement strand
GCCCAACAAGTTCAGGGTGGTATTTTTCTATCAACGACCCGCCCTTTCGATAGAGGATCATCAGGCCACGTATGAATATGTCTTGGAACGGTTGAGGGAAAAGGGCCATACGGAGGAGTCATCTCAACTCGACCCAAACTGCCGGAGTGGAAACCAAAGCTTCTGGATACCTTCAACAAACAGAGCCCATCCGGAGTACGCGTTCTTCCGGACTTATGGCACGAAGACTCGGGATTTGGGTCGATATGCGATTGATCCATTACTCTGTCCAAGGGAGGTGAGATACGCAGAGTGTCCGCCTATCGATCCATCATCTGAACCGGCAGACAGAGAAGGTTTTCTGGAAACAGCGGAGATGATTGAGGCTGAACTTGCGACCATGACATCAGGACGCCACCGCCTCTTCTTCAGATATGGTATTTTTCTGGCGTTGAGTGGATTATCCAAGGCCGAAATTGAATCGCGGCTTCTCGTCTGTGCTGGACAAGAAACGAAGATGCGGAAGAAGATACCTGATATTTTGAAATCCTTGGAAAAATATCGTGATCGAGTGGTGTTAGGTTGTTGATGTAGAATGAGTATCAGGGCTCGAAAAACGGATCAAATGGTGGTATTGTTTTGAAGGTGTTCTTTTAAGTAACATATCGAATGGCGTCTCTGTACAAGCGCAGTAACTCGAATATCTGGTGGGTACGGTTCCAGCAAAATGGTATCCGCGTCCAACGTGTAGACGGCGGCGCAATACTGGGCCAGTGGAGCGGCGGCTTATTGCAGCTGCGTGGCGGTTTAAAAGCCGGCCACTGGCTAGGCTGATCTTTTCCGAATCGGGAGGGGTTAGCGGGGATGTATACCGTGGAGACGTAT
>JAAERO010000169.1 GCA_024230315.1 Hyphomicrobium sp. | reverse complement strand
GAGCAAACCCGCCTTATGTCGATGACGTTGAATGTCCGCAAAGCAGAATGGGACTTGATCCGCGCAAACCATCAGAGCCAGCGGCAACTGCGCTGCATCAAACAGGCCGGACACAAGACTGCTCCTGACCTCATGTCGAAACTTCAAAAAATCCTTGCAATGCAGGAGCCATCCACACAGGACATAGTCGCTACAGCTCCTCTGGCCGTGACGTTTGATATGCGAAGCGGGATGGATGCCCATCCAATTGAAGAAGCGCGTGTCTCGATGATCAAAGTTCAAGTCTCCGACCAGTTCCACGACTTTTTGGCATTGTCCCAATTAGGCGTTAGTCATAGAGCGTATGTAAGCCAAGGATAATTCACGAGCTTCGCGTTCATAAACTTCCATCGGTGCTCATGAACAGGCGTGATGGGCGACGATGTCAACAACCAATATAAGTTGACGGAGATAATGTATGCGTTTGCCCAATCAAAAGTATCCGCTTCGTTCGAAGGAAGAGATTCCCGAGTCGGACCGCTTGTTTATAAGGTTCCCTCTACACAACGGTGATGGTCGGGTCGAATTGAGCCGCCGCGGCTTTATTGGTGCTGCCGGACTTGCAGCGGTCAGCGCCGCCGTTGGAATGACCATTCCGTTTGGCAGGAACTTGCGCGAAGGCTTTATCCCTGCGGTTATGGCGGAATCGACTGCGACTATTGCGGGCAAGGACGGGCTGATCGTTCTCAACGACCGACCACTCAATGCGGAAACGCCGGCATACTTGCTGAACGACCCCATTACGCCAACGGAACGTCATTTCATTCGCAACAACGGCATTCCCCCGGAGGACACCGATTCAGCCAAATGGATGCTGACCGTCGATGGCTTGGTCGAGAACCCGATGAAGCTCAGCATCGCAGATCTCAAATACAAGTTTGAGGTCATCGAGCTAGCGCTTCAGTTAGAGTGCGCAGGCAACGGACGCGCCTACTTTGTGCCACCAGCCAGAGGCAATCAGTGGACGCTTGGTGCAATTGGCTGCTCAAAGTGGACGGGTGTGCGTTTGTCCGATGTGCTCAAGGGCGCCGGATTAAGACCGAACGCCATCTATACGGCACACGAGGGGGCGGACGCGCACTTGTCAGGAGATGAAAGCAAGTTGCCGATCTCTCGCGGATTACCAATCAAAAAGGCCATGGACTCGCACAACTTAATCGCATTCCAACAGAACGGCAAAGATATACATCCCATGCATGGTGCACCGGTGCGTTTAGTGGTGCCGGGATGGCCGGGATCCTGCTCGCAGAAATGGCTACGCCGTATCTGGGTGCGAGACGTCGTCCACGACGGCGCAAAGATGACCGGAACCTCTTATCGCGTCCCCCATGATCCCGTGGCGCCAGGTCAAAAGGTTCCCGTCGATGATTTCGTCATCATTCAATCCATGCCCGTTAAATCCCTCATCACGCGACCAAAAACCGATCTCGAAACCAAAGATCGAACCATTGAGGTGGGCGGCCACGCTTGGGCCGGCGATCGCATCGTGAAAAGGTTGGACGTGTCGATTGACTTCGGTGCGACCTGGAAGGCCACTGAGCTTGATGATCCAATCAACCCCTTTGCGTGGCAGAACTGGCGTGCCAATGTGACCTTTCCAACGCCTGGATATTTCGAGGTTTGGTCTCGCGCGACTGACGACAAGGGCGACATGCAGCCGTTTGCGATATCCTGGAATCCCAAGGGCTATCTCAACAACACAATGCACCGAATTGCGGTGCGGGTTAGTTGAGACCTTGCCGGAGAATGGTCAACGGAGTGAGGATGAAATCGGCTGCCTGTATAATTACGGCCATGCTCGTTCTTTGGGCGTATGCAGCTGCGCCGCATGTAACGCTAGCTGAGCCGACAGTGACCGGGCTCAAACCCATCGAGCTGCCGGAAGGGGGAGGCAAAGATCATGTTGAGGCCTATTGTGGCGCGTGTCACTCACTCCGGCTCGTCTTGCAGCAGCGCTTGAGCCGCCGCGATTGGGACGAAGTCATGGTGTCGATGGTGCAAGAGCAAGGCATGAGCGAAATTCCGCCTGGAGATCGCACCCTCATACTTGACTATCTTGCCAAGCATGTTGGTCTCCACCAGGCACCCAGGATACCGGCCCAGCCATAAGCGGTCACCTGCACATTTTGCGCAATCACTCGGATGCGCCGCGCCGAGAGCATTCGGTCTCCTAAATCCGCTATAAGTCAAAACCAGATATCTGGGCTGGAAGCGAGAATGTCTACTTTGCCCCGAACGTGTTGCAAAACACCCGTTTAGCGACGAAAGCAGGAGTGTGGTCGTTTCGCTTAGTTCAGCATCATGGACAGCTTCAAACGTTCCTCAACGATATCGTTCAATTCGACTCATTGTCCGGAGTCCCCAAGGTCAAAGTCCGGTGATCCGATCTTGACAGTTTCTTCAAAAATCCTAGTGCCTCGAATAGGCGGTATTTGTCCCAATCGACCCAGCTCTCGACGATCTTCCCATTTTCGAAACGGTCGATCTGCACGCCGGTCCAGGTCGTTTTCTTCCCGGTC
>JAAERO010000168.1 GCA_024230315.1 Hyphomicrobium sp. | reverse complement strand
TCACCTTTCTTCGACAGAAGCTCAAGCCGCCTGTCGGAATCGAAAAACCCAATCTGCGCCATCGTGCCCCGCCCGAATCAATCTGTCAGGCATCAGACTCGCATAAATCGGAGTATGGGTTATTTTTCGAGGTGCCCTACAGTCGAATGAGACGGGCGGCCGTGTTATTCTGGTCGACCGCCTGCCAGCAGGGTTCGAGATTGAGAACCCGCGGCTTGTCGACAGTGGCGACATCAAGTCGTTGAGTTGGCTCAAGCCCACGCTCGGGCCTGAGTACACCGAATTTCGCGATGATCGCTTCGTCGCCGCCTTCGATTTCAAGCGCGGTTCACAAAACCGTAACTCCGGGCGATCCAGCGGTGATACAGCCCCAGGAACGTCCACCACCGTCGCCTACATTGTGCGCGCAGTCACGCCAGGAACATTCGTCCACCCCGCCGCGACTGTGGAGGATATGTACCGGCCTGAACGCTACGCGCGGACCGGCGCCGGTAAACTCACTGTAACGGCGGGCGAGTGAGGTCATGGTAATGCGGACTGCGTCTACATGCTTGACCGCCTCCCCCTCGCATAATGAGGGTGCCACTGTGAGATCGTGGTGCCGCCACGCACTGCGCTGGTTCGCGTTTGCGTTGTGCGGCGGTGCCGTCGCGGTTGGCGCAGGCGCGGTCACGCTCTATGTCGCCGTCGAACGCCTCGGGCCACCCAAGCTAGACAAGGTGCACGAAGTCTCAACCATCGTGCTCGACCGCCATGATCAACTCTTGCGCGCCTTCACCACGACAGAAGGCCGCTGGCGGCTTCCCGTCGTGCCTGACAAAGTCGATGAGCGCTATCTCGCCATGCTCATGGCGTTCGAGGATAAGCGCTTCTATTCCCACCCCGGCGTCGATGCGCGCGCGCTCATGCGCGCAGCATGGCAGCTCGTACACAATGGCCACATCGTCTCAGGGGGCTCCACGCTCACCATGCAGGTTGCCCGCCTTATCGAGGGCCGCCACGAGCGCAAGGCCAGCGCCAAGCTGAAGCAGATTTTGCGGGCGTTACAGCTTGAACGATATCTGACCAAGCAAGACATCCTCGCGCTTTATCTCCGGCTCGCACCATTTGGCGGTAACATTGAAGGCGTGCGGGTCGCCTCGCTTACCTATTTCGCAAAAGAACCACGCCGGCTTTCCATCGGCGAAGCGGCACTTCTTGTGGCACTTCCGCAGTCGCCCGAGTCGCGCCGGCCCGATCGCCGCCCAAAAACAGCGCGCGCGGCGCGTAATCGGGTGCTTGAACGCATGGCGCAAGCCGGTGTGATCTCGCAGGCGGAGGCTACTCGCGCGCATGGTGAACCGGTGCCGCATGGCCGCCACGCGTTTCCCAAGTTCGCCGCACATCTCGCCGAGACAGAAGCTCTAGCGGCCAGCAAGAAATCCGTGCATCGGCTGACCATCGATCGCGGCGTGCAATCCGCGGAGGAGACGCTCGCTCGGGAGCAGGCAAAACTGCGGGGCAAGAAACTGTCGGTCGCCATTCTTGCCGTTGATCACACGACGAATGAGGTCATCGCGCACGTTGGCTCAGCGGGCTACCTTGATGATAAACGCTTTGGCGCCATCGACATGACGACGGCCGTGCGCTCGCCAGGCTCCACGCTGAAGCCCTTCATCTACGGCTTTGCTTTCGAAGCCTGGATTGCGCACCCCGAAACATTGATCGAGGACCGGCCTGTCCGCTTCGGCACCTACGCGCCAAAGAACTTCGACGATGACTTCCACGGAACCGTAACCATCCGCGAGGCACTAGCCCAATCGCTCAACATCCCTGCAGTTAAGGTACTGGCCGCCATCGGCCCCGGGAAGCTCGCTGGCCGCTTCCGGCGCATCGGCGTGGAGCCCGCCTTCCCTGATGATACAGCCCCCACACTTGCTATGGCGCTCGGTGGGGTCGGCCTGACACTGCGCGACCTCACGACACTGTATGCAAGTCTGGCGCGCAGTGGTGAAGCCGTGACGCTCCGGCACAGGCGCGGGGTAGCGGCACCCAATGCCGCACAGCTTCTCCTTCAGGGCAAACGACAACCTCCAGCCAAGCGTGTCCTGCTCCCAGTAGCTGCTTGGTATGTGACGGACATCCTGAAGGACGCCCCGCCGCCGCTTAACGCCAAGAGAGGGCGGCTCGCCTACAAGACGGGAACCTCCTACGGGTACCGCGATGCGTGGGCCGTCGGCTACGACGGACAGCACACGGTAGCTGTCTGGGTCGGGCGCCCTGATGGCGCTGCGACGCCCGGCCTTGTCTGCCGTGTCGCGGCGGCGCCAATCCTTTTCGATGCCTTTGCCCGGCTCAGCCAACGGCGCAAGGTTTTGAGCGCGCCTCCTGCCGCCGCCTTGCAAGTGGCGAACGGTTCTGATCTGCCGCCCCTCTTGAAGCGTTTCCGCGAAGGAGGACGAGAATTGGCCCAGGGCCCGTATCTTGAGCCGCCGGTCCATATCGCCTTCCCCCCTGACCGCGCCGAACTCGAGGTGGCACTAGCAGACGAAGCCCCTGTTCTGCTGAAGGCAAGTGGAGGCGTGCTGCCACTGACTTGGCTCATTGACGGCGCACCCATCAAATCCGATCCGCGCGCACGACAAGTGGCCTGGCAGCCCGATGGCCGTGGCTTTGCCAAACTGTCGGTGATCGATGCCAAGGGACGGGTCGACCGCGTTACGGTACGGCTAAGGTAGCGCCTCCGGCAATGGCAAGTGGACAGCAGAAAGGCTAGTCTCTTGATCCCATGCCGTGCCAGAGCGAGCCTAAGCCTCATGAAACGACACTTTCGCCTCTCGGCTGCTCTCTTGGCGCTTGCAGCCTTACTTTCGGGCTGCAGCGAGGAGGCGAAACAAAAACTCCCCGCACTTGGCGCGAAAATCGGCGATACATCCGTCTCGGGTGTTTCCTCGGGCGCCTACATGGCCGGCCAGTTCGAGATGGCGCACTCGCGCGATGTCATCGGCGCAGCCATCATTGCCGGTGGTCCTTATGGCTGCTCAGAGAGCCTTTATGCCGACATCATGCCGGGGCCGGGAATAGCGATCCTCAATCTGACAAAGGCGATCAACGGCTGCATGCTCAATGCGCTCCAGCCCTTTGGCATGCCGAACCCGCAGCATCTGGCCCGACGAGCCGGCCGTCTCGCCGAGAAGAACCGCATCGACCCTGTCAGCAACGTGCAGGACGACCGCATCTATCTGTTCTCCGGCAAGGAGGATCGCACGGTGGCACCGGCTATCGTTGCCGCTGCACGCGACTTCTACAGAGCACTCGGCGTTCCGGATGCGCAGATCCAGTACGTATCCGGCCTGTCCGCCGGCCACGGTTTCGTTACCAAGGGTAAGGGACCGGCCTGCGACTACACCGGCAAACCCTACATCGTCGATTGCGGATACGATCAGGCTGGCGCGCTATTGACCCAAATCTATGGACCACTCAATCCACGCGCTGCCGAGACGTCGGGTACGTATGTCGTCTTCGACCAAACCCTGTTTATCGACGAACTCAAGAACCACGGCTTGAGCGACAGCGGCGTTGTTTACATGCCAAAAAATTGTTTGGAAGGGAACACCTGCCGCGTCCACATCGCCTTCCACGGTTGCAGGCAGAACCAGACCTTTGTCGGGAATGCCTTCGCTCGCGACGCAGGCTTCGCCCAGTGGGCGGACACCAACAACATCATCGTGCTATTCCCACAGACTGCCTCGACGCCCATCAACCCTCAAGGATGCTGGGACTGGTGGGGCTACACGGGGCGTGGCTATCTCACGCGCGCCGCACCGCAGATTGTCGCGGTTCGCCGTATGTTGGAACAACTGGCGAGCGCACGCACATCATCTTGAAAGCGCAATTCCTGCAATGCTGCGGCGTTTGGCACTAGAGCCTGATCGTTTCACTTGGAAACGCTTGTGTCGTTCCAAGTGAAACGTGAATCAGTCTCTACACTTTTGATTTAGATTAAGATTCACGTTCTTGCCGCAGACCTCCCGCGCGAAGGCTTAAGCGATTCCATCAAGAACAATTTTGCTCTAGCCGCCACTCGCATTAGAGCGACACAAGGGTGCGACGATCCATGTGATTTCTTGCACGCCCTGAGGTGAGCTAATCTCTCGATCAATAGAGTTCGGCCGAACAGCGCGGTCAAAGATCTGACGAATGTCAGAAACATGAGGGAACGTGCCGATGACGCGCCTTATCGCAGTTGACTGTGATCAATCGAGCCGTACGCCGCCGGCAAGTCCCAGCTTCGATAGGCTGATGAGCTTCGTCGCCATTGCCGTTCTCTTAGCGTCCTCGGTTGCAACCGTCTTAGAACAGAGCACAGTCGGCGGGGAAACGAGCGAGGCGCAGCGCACGACCGCTGAGAAGCTCGCAAGCGTACGTCCGGCGAAAGAGACCATGGTCGGCGCATACATGGGTGCGCCCCACACATACCCCAGCGCGGTCAGAATCGAAAAAGAGGGAGCTTACGACTTCACGATAGATCCCGTGCATTGGAAAGCGCAGCCCTTCAAGAGCCCCGTCTACTACGGCGCGCGCGTTGTACGCTGGTTCACAGGCGGCCGCACCGGGATGATGGTCGACTTCATCCACTCAAAGGCGATAGCTGATCTAAAAAAGAGGCGGCGTTCTCCGGAACGTTGGACGGCAAGCCGCTTCCCCCGCGTGCGAAGATCTCCGAGATTGTAAGGAAGCTTGAGTTCTCGCACGGTCACAACCTGCTGACGCTCAATGGGCTGTTGCGTCTGCCTAACATCGGCGCCCGCGTCAGCCCCTACGTTGGTGCCGGCGCAGGCGTGCTGCTGCCGCACACAGAAGTCAAACTGACGAACGGCGATTCACGAACATACGAGTACAACTACGCCGGCCCTGCGGGCCAAGCGCTCATCGGGCTCGAGTTTCGCCTGCCACGCATGTCCGTTTTCCTCGAGTACAAATTCACCTACGCGCAGTACGAGGCGCCACTTTCGCAAATGAATGGTAGCTGGCTGTTCCTTGACATCTGGCGGCAGTTCCAGCGCTGGATGAATGGCGAAGAACCGCCAGGTGGCCACGTCTCCACACGGCTTTCCAGTCATCAGCTGGTCGGCGGATTGGCCGTGCGGTTCGCCGCGCCGTGAGGCTCGCCCGTCAGAAGCGGCGCAGAAGCCGGTCGAAGTAGTCGAGCTCTAATCGCGGACGTAGAGGTTCAGCCGACCGGCGGCGCAGCTCCTCGAGGATTTCCCGTGCGCGCTGCATATCGATCTCATCTGGAACTTTGACCGAGTTACCCGCATGCGGGCCCTGATTCCGCTGCGGACGGCCCAGCGGATCGCGCGGTTCGTTGCCCTCCTGTCCGTATTGCGACCGGCCGCCTTTCTGCATGCCTTCGACCATTTCTTGGGCGCCCTGACGCATTTGCTGAAGCGCGCGCCCCTGCTCGCTGAGTGCCTCACCGGTGTCGCCCTCCTGCAGTGAGCGCTCGGCATTCTCCATCGCTTGCTGCGCGTCTTCAAACTCTGATGAGCCGGCGCCGAGCCTGTCCAATTCCCGGCGCAAGCGATCGAGCTGCTGCTTGAGCTGACGCTGCTGCTTGCTGAGCCCTCTGCCCGCCTGCTGACCTTGACGTTGGCCTCTTCTGCCCTGCCCGACCTGCCCCTGTCCTTGCTTTTGGCCACGCCGGCCATTGGGATCAGGCGTACCCTCGCCAGCCCTCGCTCCGCGTTGACCCTGACGGCGATGCTGGCGGAAGGTCTCGTCCATCAAACGTTGTTGCTGGCCGACGATATCGCCAAGCTCATCGAGCTTCTTCATCATCATCTGGCCGCGCTCAGCCTGTCTCTTGGACATCTGACCCGATTGGAGACGCTCTAAGAGATCGCGCATCTCGGCCAGCATGCGCTGCGCTTGCTCGCGCGAGCCGTTGAGCGTCATGTTTTCCAGGTCCTTCATCATGCGCTGAAGGTCGTCCTGGCTCATCTGCTGGTTTTCTGAATCAAGCCCCTCCGGTGGCGCCATCTCATTCTTCGCGGCATCCTTTGCCAGTTGCTCGACATAGTTGTTCAGTGCTTCGCGCAGCTGCTGCATCAGGGCTTGCAGCTCGGCGTCAGGGGCGCCCTTCTCCAGCGCCTCGGCAAGCTTGTCTTGAGCTTCGCGCAATGCCTTTTCCGCATCCGACAAATCGCCGTTCTCAATGCGTAATGCCAGATCCCACAGTCCGTCCGTGACGCCTTTCATCCCCTCGCGCGTCTCGTCACGCTTCAGGCTGTAGTAGACGCTACGCAGTCCAAGATAGATCGCGGCACTGTCGATGAAGCCGTCCGGTTCGAACGTCAGCGCTTCGAGTGCGCGCTGTACTTGGTTGCGATAGCGCGAATCTTCCAGAAGCTTGCGCCGTTGCTCCACGAGAGCGCGCGCAAGCGGTTTTTGGAAGTTGCGCTCTGGCAAAGTCATCTTGATCGGATCGCTGCGTCCGACATTGCCTGCTACATCACTCGCCTCAAGCGTCAGCACGACTTCACGCCCTGCCCACGGATGCGGGCCGAAGTCGATATAGGTTTGGGCCTCGTTGGAACCCTTGGACGGCAATCGCAGCTTCAGCTCCGGCGGCCGCTCAAGCGGCAAGCGCGGCCCCTTTAACGACTCCTGTCGCGCCCACGCCTTGCCAGAATCAACCGCCTGTTCGCTCTTCGCCACCTTCTTGAGTTTCACCTCGGCGGAGGTGACGCCGTAGTCGTCTTCGATTGTATAGTTGAGCCTCAAAGCGCCACGGCGAGTGCGTGCCGGATCCTTGGCATGAGCAATCTGCGGTGCATTGTCGGGGGTGACGTCGAAGGTCCAGCGCGCAAGCTCGGTGCCAGAGACCAGAACGCGGACGCGTGCGGGCTTCGTCAGATCGAAGCGCAGTTCCAATACTTCACCTGCTGAGCGAGTGGGCGCGCCTGCTTCCGGGTGCTGCGCCTCGACAAACACGGCCTCTTCGGCACCTTCGGCTAATATTTCGAGGCGAAGGTTGATCAAGCCAGCGCCGGTGGCGCGCACGACGAGCACGCTCTTCTCAGGCACTTGGATAAGTGCGGTGGCATCGGATGGCTTGCCCTTTGCGCGCAACGACCCATCCGCAAGCATCACCGGCGGCCTGTCGGTATAAGGCGGCGGTGTCACCCAGGCATCGAGGCGCGCCGTCGCAATCGCGACCGAAGTATCGAAACGGAACGCAGAGCGAATGCGGTCGGCTGCGCTATCTCCGACAAGGCCCGCCAAGGCAGTGATGCTTAGCATCACAAGCGCTCGCAGGGCAATCGGATCGGCGCGATCGGCGCGCGGGTGCGGCTTACCCACGCGAAGTCGCGACAACACATTTGCAAGATGCACGCGATGTGCTTGCCAGATTGCCTTGGTGTGCGGATCGTCCGCGTTAGCGGTGATCGTGTCCTCATAGGACGACGCAGGACGGTGAGGAATGGCCGAAACGCGCTCGATGCGTCGCACGGCTTCGTCGTGCGTTGGGAAGCGAACACGCACGGCAAACAGCAAGGCAGCAAGACCGGCCGCACCAAACACTGCAAGCAGAGCAATGTGCGCGATGTTGCCCAGCATGGCCCAAACGCCGAAGAGCGACACCAGCAAGAACAGGCCAGCGAGCCCAATGATCAGCCATAGGCGTGGCCATAGGCGCTCAAAGAGCAGCGCCCATTTGCTGGCGCGCACCTTTCGCTTGAAGACCTTGCTACCTGGCGAACGTGAAGCTTGTGGTTCAGGCATATGGAACGATACTGGCTCCGCTGCTGAGGATGCCATTAAAAATAAGTCAGACGTTCATGTTAAATTGCTGTGGCAAAGGGGCAAGATCAAGGGGCCAAGCTTACTTATCCTCCAGCCAATCAGGGACCAGGTCCATGCCGATTAGGTCGTCATAGGTCTGGCGCGGGCGTACGATGCAATAGCGGTCGCCGTTTACGAGCACCTCCGGCACCAGCCGGCGGGTATTGTAGGTCGACGACATGACAGCGCCGTAGGCGCCCGCTGTCATCACCGCAATAAGGTCGCCCGGCTCAAAAGGCGGCAACTCGCGGTTGATCGCCAGATAATCACCGGTTTCGCAAATTGGGCCCACGACGTCCTGCTTCGCCACCGGCTGGGCGCCCTTCGACTCCGATACCGGCCAGATCTCGTGCCAAGCTTCATAGAGTGTCGGACGCAACAGATCGTTCATTGCCGCATCGACAACCGTAAACCTCTTGTTGGCGCCGGCCTTACTAAAAAGGACCTCAGATACGAGGACGCCGGCGTTGGCAGCGATCATGCGCCCTGGTTCCAGCACGATCTTCAGGCCCAAGTCACCGAGCGTCTCGTTGACGACAGCAGCGTAGTCGGAGGGCGCCGGTGCGACAGGTCCTTGCGATACATAGGGAACGCCTAGACCACCGCCGATGTCGAGATGCTCCAGAGCGTGGCCATCCCCGATCAGCGCTTGCACCAACTCGCGCATAAGACGGAAGGCATTGCGGAAGGGCTCCAGATCGGTGATCTGGCTACCGATGTGCATATGGATACCGTTAGCAGCAATGCCAGGTAACGCGCGCGCTTGGGCATAAAGCCGGGGCGCGTGCGCGAAGGGAATACCAAATTTGTTTTCTGCCTTGCCGGTCGCGATTTTCGCATGCGTCTTGGCGTCGACATCTGGATTGATGCGCAGCGCCACTCGCGCTGTCTGACCCGCGCCCGCTGCAACGTTGCTTAAGGCCTGCAGCTCCTGCTCGCTTTCAACATTGAATCCTAAGACGCCCTGATTCAGAGCGAAGGCCATCTCCTCACGGGACTTTCCTACGCCCGCAAAAATAATCTTGGAGGCCGGCACGCCGACGGCAAGCGCACGGCGCAGCTCGCCTTCAGAGACGACATCCATTCCGGCCCCGAGGCGCGCCATGGTGCGCAGCACCGCCTGATTGGAGTTTGCCTTGACCGCGTAGCAGATCAGCGCATCAAAGCTATCGAACGCCTCAGCCAGAACGCGGTAGTGCCGCTCCAGCGTTGCTGTGGAATAGCAATAGAACGGCGTGCCGACCTCGGCGGCCAGCCGCACCATGCTGATATCCTCGGCGTGCAGGACGCCATTCTTGTAGTGAAAATGATGCATGGGTGCGCTTCTAGAGCAAGATCGTTCTTGATGGAATCACTCACCAAGCCCAGGAGGTCTCCAATAGATGAGTGAATCTTACTCTAAATCAAAAGTGTAGAGACTGATTCACGTTTCACTTGGACGCGACTCAAGCGTTTCCAAGTGAAACGAACAGGCTCTAGCGCGAGATCCGCGTTAGCGCAGCAGTGGATCGAGAATGAAGCCTTCGTGATTCTTGCGCGGTGCTTCAGAATTGGGCCCTGGATCCTGGGCCTCGGCCGACCGTGCGGTACCTGTCGCCTTGGCCTGCGCGGGCGGATCAAGCGCACCGCGGACACCGCAGGCGGAAAGGCTCAAGCTCAGGGCGGCCATGACCAGCCCCATGCAAATGCCCCTTAGTATCGACCCCACGAGCATATCCCTCGACCTACCGCTTCCCCTTGATGGCCAAATAAAGGATGGCCAAGTAAAGCCGCCTCGCGCCGGGTCCCTGCCCAAATGAGCTAGGTTGCAGCACCAAGCGACTAGGCTTTCATTTTAGCCCCTGGCGAGGCCCTTTTCCAACCGCTTCAGCCATGAGCGGGCCATTTTGCGTACGTTCTGTGGCGCAGTTCCACCATAGCTCTTACGGCTCGAAACCGACTTTTCTGGGCTCAAAACCGAGAAAACATCGTTCGTTATCCGCCGCTCGACTGCCTGCATGGCCTTCAGAGACAGCTTTTCCAGTGGCAAACTCTGTGATTCCGCCTCAGCGACGATGCGGCCCGTCACGTGGTGGGCCTCGCGAAACGGAAGTTTCAGTGCACGGACCAGCCAGTCGGCCAGGTCGGTGGCAGTCGCGTAGCCCTGGTCCGCCGCAGCCCGCATGGCATCTGGAACCGGCTCCATGTCGTCGACCATGCCCGCCATCGCGGCGATCGCCAGCGCCAGGCTATCAAGCGCATCGAAGGCGACCTCCTTGTCCTCTTGCATATCTTTTGAATAGGCGAGCGGAAGGCCCTTCATCACTATCAACAGGCTCTGGAAGGCGCCGGCGACGCGCCCGACCTTGGCCCGTGTCAGTTCGGCGGCATCCGGGTTGCGCTTCTGCGGCATGATCGAGGACCCGGTCGTGAATTTATCTGAGAGCCGGATGAAGCCAAACTGATGGGTGGCCCACAACACGATTTCCTCGGCCAAGCGCGAAAGGTGCATGGCCGTGATGGCGGCTGCGGCTAACGTTTCGAGCACGAAGTCGCGATCGGAGACAGCGTCGAGCGAGTTGGCCGACGGCTTGTCGAAATCCAGCGCATCAGCCGTCATGTGACGGTCGATGGGAAATGACGTGCCCGCGAGTGCGGCCGCGCCCAGCGGGCACTCGTTAAGCCGGCGGCTTGCGTCGGCGAACCGCCCGCGATCACGTCCCAGCATCTCGACATAGGCCAGCATATGATGCCCGAAGGTGACTGGCTGGGCCGGCTGCAAATGAGTGAAGCCCGGCATAACGGTTGCGGCGTGCGCCTCCGCTTTGCGCGCAAGCACGAACTGCAAACCGGCAAGCGCCGTATCGAACGCGTCGATGGTTTCGCGCACATAGAGCCGGAAGTCGGTGGCCACTTGGTCGTTGCGCGAGCGCGCGGTGTGCAGCCGGCCCGCCGGTGTGCCGATCAAATCTTTAACGCGGGCCTCGACGTTCATATGCACGTCCTCCAGCGCGCGCGTGTAGTCCATTTTCCCGCTTTCGATCTCTGCCAGGACCTGCTCCAGCCCTTTCAGGATTTCACGCGCATCCGCCTTGGTGATGATGCCTTGAGCTGCAAGCATGGACGCGTGCGCCTTTGAAGCGCGGATATCTTGGGGGGCCAACCGCTTGTCGAAACCTATGGAAGCGTTTATCTCCTCCATGATCTCTGCGGGCAAAGCCTTGAAACGGCCACCCCACATGCGGTTTGCGGACTTATCGGTCACGGGTTCGCGCTCCGTCAGCACACTAGTTTCGGCGAAGGAAGGTACATGACCAACGGCCCATCGCAGGCAAAGAACGCGTTGACCAAGTACCTATGGGTGGCCACAGTATCGGCGGTTGCAGCCTTCGCGGCGGTATACGTCACCATGCCCCCCCCTGACAATGAAAGACCGGTGGCCGAGAGTGGTGAAAAGGTTAAGTCCGCTAAACCTCGCAGCACAAATCCGCTCTCAACCGGGGCAATGACGACCTTTGTCTTCAAGAAGACGCCCCAGCCGCTAGCCGAGGTGTCCTTCCTTAACGCCGACGGCGAACAGGTGAACCTGAAGGATTGGCGCGGCAAGGTCGTTCTGCTGAACCTGTGGGCAACGTGGTGCGGGCCATGCCGCGAGGAGATGCCCATGCTCGACAGGCTGCAAAAAGAACTCGGTTCGGACAACTTCGAGGTTGTTGCGCTCGCGGTGGACAAAGCGGGCCTAGAAGGCGCCGGCAAGTTCTTTCAAAAAATAAATGTCGAGAACCTGCGAATTTTCGTCGATCCAACCGCCCGGGCTGGCACAAAACTTAGAGCAGTCGGAATGCCAACGACGATCCTCATCGATGCCCAAGGGCGCGAGGTCGGCCGCTTGATTGGACCGGCGGATTGGGACAGCGACGATGCCAAGCGACTGATCGCGGCGTCGCTTAATCCGAGCGACACGCCCGCTCGCTAGAATAGGTAATGGGCAGCCGCGGCGCCGGCGAAGACGAAAGCCGCGCAGAACAGAACCGCACAAAGGCGCATATATCGATTTGATTTCTCGACTCTAGCCTGTAGGGCCGACAGCTCCGCAAGCTTCTTGTCGATCGACTCAAACGACTTGTAGGTGAGGCCAACAAAGGTACTCTTCGTACCCTCGATCGCATCGAGACGCGCTTTAAGATCCCGGAAGGCTTTTTGACTATCCTTGAACTTATAGTCGCGCGAATTACTCAAGTTCTCCTCGAAGGACTCAAAGCGGCGCACGCGAGCGACCTCTTCGGCCAGCTCATCCGCAGAGCGTTGAGCTTTCTCTGCTTCCCGCTCCAAGCGTGCAATCGCGCCCTCGACCCTGTCCAACCGCACCGCGGTCTCGGCGACGAAACCGTCGCGACCCAGCCAAGGTCCATTCGTCGCCACTGCCACTTGCTCACCATCTTTAGACATGACGTACACATCCCTATACGGTCATCGCCAGTTCGTTACGGGAGAATTTGAACGACGGAGATTAACACCGCGTTTGCAAGTCGTCCGAGAACCACCTATTGCGTGCCTCGATTGACACCCCAGACAGCGCACGCGACAAGGCAAACGTAAGCACAATCACGCTGAGGCCCCCGAAAAATGTCAGCTGCTATCACCCCCGCCGAGCTCCAAAACGCAATTGATGACATGTGGGAGGAGCGCCAAAACATTACCGTTGGCACAACGGGCGTCGTACGTGACACGGTTGAGGCAGTCCTCAACCTTTTGGATAGGGGTGAGGTTCGCGTTGCGGAGAAGACCGCTGACGGCTGGACCGTCAATCAATGGGCAAAAAAGACCGTATTGCTCTCATTCCTCTTGAACGACGTTTCGGCCATTTCAGGCGCACCGGGCGGTGCTTCGTGGTGGGACAAGATGCCCTCCAAATACGCCGGCATGACGCCAGAGGACTTCCGGCAGGCCGGTTTTCGCGCCGCGCCGGGCTCGATCGTGCGCCACTCAGCCTACATCGCGCCGGGCGTGGTGTTGCTTCCCTCCTTCGTCAATCTCGGCGCCTACGTTGATGAAGGCACATTGGTGGACACTTGGGCAACGGTAGGAAGCTGCGCGCAGATAGGCAAAAACTGTCATCTGTCCGGTGGCGCAGGAATCGGCGGTGTTCTGGAGCCGCTGCAGGCCGGCCCCGTCATCATCGAAGACAACTGCTTCATTGGCGCACGCGCCGAGGTAGCCGAAGGCGTTATTGTCGAGGAAGGCTCGGTGCTGTCGATGGGCGTCTATATCGGTGCTTCGACAAAAATTGTCGACCGCGCCACAGGTGAAGTGCACTACGGCAGAGTGCCCGCTTACTCGGTCGTTGTGTCGGGCACGATGCCCGGCAAACCACTGCCCAACGGCGAGCCCGGCCCCAACCTTTATTGCGCCGTCATCGTCAAGCGTGTGGATGCAAAAACGCGCTCCAAGACGGCCATCAACGAACTCTTGCGCCATTGAGAGTGGAGGGCGGAACATGCCGTGCCGCACGCTCAATCCCGACAAGATCATCGAGACCGCCGAGACGCTTCAACGTCGCATCAGCGAGCGCTTTCCCGGCTCCGGGCTCTCGGGCGTATGTCGCGAGCTTGTCGACGTGGCACGCGCAAGCAAGCAGCGGATAGTTGCGGTATCGAGGCCCAATTGGGCGTTACGCGTTGGGATAGCTCTGATCCTCATTCTTGGGATTGGATTGCTTGGTTATGTTGCGACCATCATCGATATAAAGCGTGATACGGAGAACTTTTTCGGCGTGCTCAAGGGCATCGACGCGGCCGTGAATACGCTGATTCTGACGGGGGCCGGTATCTTCTTCCTTGCCACACTCGAACGACGCTGGCGGCGGCAGCGGGCACTTGCTGATCTGCATGAGCTGCGCACGCTGGTGCACGTCACCGACATGCATCAGCTGACAAAGGATCCGAGCAAAGTTTCGGACGTGAGTACCAGCACGCCTTCCTCACCAAAGCGTTTGCTCACACCATTCGAACTCACGCGCTATCTCGACTACTGCTCCGAGATGCTTTCGCTCTGCGCTAAGACCGCCGCACTTTATCCACAAGTCACCAAGGATTCCCTGGTCGACAGCGTGGTGAGCGAACTCGAGCAGCTGACAGCGAACCTTTCGGGTAAGATCTGGCAGAAGATCACCATCGTGCAGAACATGACCCGGATGGATCCACCCCGATCAAGCAAACAGAACACACCATGAAGAACACCGCACTTGAGCCCACCAGTCTGGCGCAAGCTTTGATCCGCTGCCCGAGCGTCACGCCGGCCGAAGCCGGTGCGCTGACGCTCGTGGAGGATGTGCTCAAAGGGGCCGGCTTTACGTGTCACCGCATGACGTTCTCCGAGGCGGGGACAGCCGACGTGGAAAACCTTTATGCGCGCATAGGGACGGCGAGACCCAACCTATGCTTTGCAGGGCATACGGACGTCGTGCCGCCAGGCGACGATATCGCCTGGACGTTGCCGCCGTTCGCTGCGGAAATTCGCGATTGTGTTCTCTATGGACGCGGCGCGGTGGACATGAAGGGTGCGGTTGCTTGCTTTATGGTCGCAGCCCTTCGGCATCTCGATGCCGCCGGCGGCCAACCGAAGGGCTCGCTTTCCTTCCTCATCACGGGCGATGAAGAGGGCGATTCCATCAACGGAACGATCAAGGTGATCGACTGGTTGAAGGAACGCGGTGAAGTTCTTGACGCCTGCGTTGTCGGCGAACCGTCAAGTCGGCACGAGGTCGGCGACGAGATCAAAATCGGGCGGCGCGGCACGCTTAACGGCGAGCTGATCGTCTCAGGCAAGCAGGGCCACTCTGCCTATCCTCACATCGCCGACAACCCACTGCCGAAACTCGCACGCATCATCGACCGGCTGGCAGCCCTGGAACTCGATAACGGCACACAGCACTTTGAGCCTTCGCACATCGCGGTCACCGTAATCTCGGTGCCGAACACTGCGACGAACGTCATTCCCGGGCATGCGCTTGTAAAGTTCAACGCGCGCTACAACGACACGCATACACGCACGAAGTTGGAAGCGCTAATCCACAAGCGTTGCGAGCTGGCGGCAGCTGAGGTGGGCGCGGAATTTTCGCTCACGTTCTCTGGCACGGGCGACGTGTTCGTCACCGAGTCGGGACCGCTTGTCGACACGATGGTCGCTGCGGTGCGCGAGGTGACCGGGCATACACCGAAGCTGACGACGACGGGCGGCACGTCGGATGCGCGCTTTATCAAGGACGTCTGCCCCGTCGTCGAGTTCGGGCTGATCAACGCTACCATCCATCAGGTAGACGAGCGCGTTCCAATAGCCGACCTGGAGACGTTGACGCGCGTCTACGAGTGCTTTATCGCGGGCTACTTTGCGCGGGGCTAACAATCGTGTGCGCGTTGCCAGACGCCTGGTTCGCCTAATGCAGAAAATGCGCGGCGCTTGTGGTACGACAATGGACGAATCTAGCAGAGCAAGGAACCCAGCCGATGGAGATGATGTCAAGCCTGCGCGGCGAGTTACATCGAAGCTGGGGTTGGCTGTTGACGCTTGGGAGCGTGTTGATCCTGTTCGGAGGCCTGATCCTGACCACCCCACTCGGCGTTGTGACCGCGTCGCTGACGGTGGATATTTGGATATCCGCCGCACTCCTTGTCGCAGGCGCCATTCAGCTATTGCACGGGTGGAGCACCACCGCGTGGAGGGGGCGCCTATGGCAGATGCTGGGCGGGCTGGTGTTCATTATCGCCGGCATCTTGATGTTCGTGCACCCAACGCTCGGATTGCTTTCATTGACGATGATCGTGGCGGTGGCGCTTGTTGTGCAAGGCATCGTATCGCTGTTCGTTGGAGCAAGCCTTGAAGGCTGGGGCGGCCGCCGGTGGCTGATCATCTCGGCCATCGCGTCGATCATTGCCGGGTCGCTGTTGCTGTTCGATCTGCCGACGTCGGCAGGCTGGACACTTGGCACCACCGTCGGCGTTGCCTTAGTGTTGCAAGGCGTGAGCCTGACGCTGCTCAGCCTTGATGTGCGCCGCGCAGGTGCGACCCCGAGTTAGCCTCAAGCCAGAACCAGAGCCATGACCGAAGCCCCCTTCGATTTTAGCTGTCTGACGCGGCGAGGCGTGCCGATCCAGAAATTCGACGCCGGTGAAAAGGTCTTCCTTGAGGATGATTCCGGTGTCTGCATGTACGTCGTGCAGTCGGGAAAGGTCGATGTCATCACCTTCGGCTCGGTGTTGGAAACCGTGGGGCCTGGCGGCATGTTCGGCGAAATGGCCCTCATCGACGATGGTCCGCGCAGTGCCGCAGCGTTGACAAACGAGGCCACCGAAGCTTCCGCAATCGATAAAGCCATGTTTGTCCAACTGGTCCGCGAAGAGCCTGAGTTTGCATTGCACGTCATGCGCTTACTGACCGAACGCATTCGCCGCATAGCCCAAAACCGCTAGCGTTACCCCCGCCAAAACGAGCACACATGATCGTCCTCGACAACGTCAGCAAATCCTTCGATGGCGGCCAAAGCTATGCCCTGTGCGACGTCTCACTCACGATCGAAGAAGGAGAAACGTTCGTTCTGCTAGGCTCATCAGGCTCAGGCAAAACGACAATTCTTCGATTGATAAGCCGCCTTATCGAGCCGACCGCGGGTCAGATCACGCTCGATGGACGCGACTTGAACGACTGTGGGGTGATCGAGCTGCGCCGGAACATGGGTTACGTGTTCCAGGGCATCGGACTCTTTCCGCACATGACGGTCGGACAGAACGTGGCGATTGGACTGCGCCTCATTGGCTGGCCGCTGCCAAAACGAGAGGCGCGCGCTCGTGAGCTTCTCGATCTCGTTGGTCTGGAATCGGATGCCTATTTCGCCCATTTTCCCAATGAGCTTTCGGGCGGACAGCAGCAGCGGGTCGCGGTGGCGCGTGCGCTCGCTACCGACCCAGACTACCTGTTGATGGATGAGCCGTTCGGCGCGCTCGACGCACTGACGCGTGAGACGTTGCAAAAAGAGGTTCTCAGGCTGAAGGCGTCACTCGGCAAAACGATTGTGTTCGTCACGCACGACATACTCGAAGCATTCATCTTGGGCGACAGAATCGGCGTGTGCAACAAAGGGCGGCTTGACCAGGTCGGCACGAGGCGGGAACTGCTAAAGACCCCAAAGACGGACTTCGTGCGCGCGCTGCTGGCGCGACCGCTCGAGCAGCTCGAAACCTTCCAGGATCTGAAATGAGCGCGCTCGAGCACTTCCTGTCGGTTGTCGAGCAGAATGGATCCGAGTTGTGGCTTCGCATCGGGCAACACATCATGCTCACCGGCGTGTCGACGCTTGCCGCAATCGCGATTGGCATTCCGCTTGGCATCTTCGCGGAAAAACGTGCATGGGCCGAGCGGCCGGTTCTGGCCACTGTCGGGATTCTGCAGACGGTTCCCAGCTTGGCCATGCTGGCGCTTCTGCTGACGCTGATCGGGCAAATCGGAGCGGTGCCCGCAATCATCGCGCTGACGCTGTATGCGCTGCTTCCGATCGTGCGCAACACGGTGACGGGACTGCGCGGGATTGCCCCATCGATTGTTGAAGCGGCCCGCGGGGTCGGTATGACACCCGCACAAAAGCTTTCCCTTGTCGAGATGCCGCTGGCGCTCCCTGTGATTGTCGCGGGAGTTCGTACGGCTGCTGTTGTGGGCGTGGGCATTGCAACGCTCTCCGCCTTCATCGGCGCAGGCGGACTGGGTCAATTCATCAATCGCGGGCTAGCGCTCACCAATACGGACCTTATCTTGTTGGGCGCTATTCCCTCAGCGCTGCTAGCGCTGGCGGTGGATGGCTCGATCGCGGCTTTTCAATGGGGTATCGAAACACGGCGCAGGGCGCGCGATCTGCCGAGGATCTGGACCACTCGCATCGCCACGGCACTGCCAGCGTTCATCCTCGTTGTCGGCGCCATAGCGTACTGGTCCACGTCAAGCGGGCTGCCCGCCGCAATGCAGGGTTCGACAAGAGGGGGACAGGAAACGCTGCGCATCGGCGCGAAGAACTTCAGCGAGTCTGAGGTTCTAGGCGAAATGATCGCGCAGCTCATCGAGGCTAAGACCGATCTGAGAGTGGATCGCCGGTTTGGCTTTGGCGGCACGATGATCGTGCACAGGGCGCTCATAGAGGGCGAGATCGATCTTTACGTGGAGTATACCGGCACGGCTCTGACGACGATCATTGGCGCCAAAACAATCACAGATCCCAATCGCGTGCTCGCATACGTGCGCAAGGTCTATGCGGAACGCTTTCACCTCATCTGGCTGAAACCCTTCAAAATCAACAATACGTATGCGCTTGCGGTGACGTCGGAGAATGCGCGGTCACGCGGATGGGCGACCATTTCCGGTCTGGTGGCGGACGCCGGGGGCCTACGCGCAGGTTTCACGCCGGAGTTCTCCCAGCGTCCGGACGGCTACCCGGGTCTGCGCAAGGCCTACGGCCTCAGCTTCGGGCAAGTTTTCGATCTGGATGCCGCGCTGATGTATCGCGCCGTTGCCGGGGGAGAGGTGGATGTTGTCTCCGCCTACGCAACGGACGGGCGGATCGACGCCTACAATCTGATTCTGCTCGAGGACGACCGTCATGCCTTCCCGCCCTACTTCGCGGCGCCCGTGGTGCGGGAAGCCATTTTGAAGGCGTACCCCGAGCTTCGCACGGTGCTCGCACCACTCACGGACCTGCTGGATGACAAGACGATGCGTGCGCTCAACTGGCAAGTGTACGGCGAGAAGAAAAGCCCGCGCACGGTTGCGCGAGAGTTTCTGCGTGCAAGGATCTCTTGGCTGCCGGCAACAAGGCTGAATGACGGTCACGCCTTTGCTACGGGGTCATCGGCCACACGAGTGCGATCAGCGGTATCGCAACGACGGCGACAATGATCGATAGCGGCACGCCGAGGCACGCGTAGTCACCAAAGCGGTACCCACCAGGTCCCATCACAAGCATGTTCGACTGATGTCCGAAGGGGGTGAGGAACTCGCATGAAGCCGCGATCGCAACAGCCATAAGAAATGAATCGATGTTTAGCCCCAGCTTCATGGCGAAGCCGGCGGCGATCGGCCCCATGAGCAGAACGGTCGTGGCGTTGTTGAGTATGGGCGTAATCATTATGGTTGCCACAAATACGAGCGCAAGCATGGCAATGGGTGGCAGGCTGGCACCCGCAACAGCGATTGACGCGGCGAGCAACTCCGCCAGCCCCGTCGTCTTCATGGCCTCAGTGACGGGGATGAGAGCCGCCATGAGCACGATGATCGAACCGTCGATAGCTTGGTACATGTCAGTCAGCCGCATCACTTGAAAGACCGCGAGCACCGCGACTGCCATGAGGAATGCGATCGCTACGGGCACAACGCCAGTCGAGGTCAGGATTACCGCGGCCGCCATCACCCCGACTGGGAGTGCGACTTGTGCCGGCTGGCCAAGTTTGATGTTTCGTTCCGCGAGCGGCAAAGCACCCAGTTCGCCAAGCGTCCTTGGCATCTGCTCCAAATCGCCCTGGAGCACAACAACGTCACCCTCCCGAAGACGTTGGCGGGCAAGGCGTGCAGCGGAGCGGCGCCCTTGGCGGCTCAGGGCCAATAGATTGACGCCAAAGCTATGCAGCAGCGTGCCTTTCGGTGAGCGGCCAATCAGAGGTGACCCTCTTGTTATGACTGCTTCAACGATGCCGACTTGCTCAGAGCGGATACGGGCGGGGTCGATGCTCTCGTCGCCGATGAGATCCAGTTTCGCCTGGTCAACAACGCTCTTCAAAACGGTAGAATCGGCTTCGAGTAGGAGAACGTCGTCTTCGCGCAATTTGGTCCAGCCTGCCGGCGCCAAGCGGCGATCGTTCGGACGGATGATCGACACGACCGTGATATCGTCCTCTCCCATCTTCTCCACGTCGCGCACCGTCTTGCCGACGAGGGACGAGTCTGCCGTGATACGCGCCTCCGTTAAGTAATCCTCGATGTGGAACCGTTTTTCGGGGGCAGGTACACCACGTCGATCTTCAGGAAGAAGCCGCCAGGCAAATGTTAAGTAGGCAAGCCCGACGAGGGCGATGCCGACACCGACCGGCGTGAAGTCGAACATGGAGAATGGCTCGCCGACAATATCCTGGCGCACCGAGGAAATTAGCAGGTTGGGCGGGGTGCCGATGAGGGTCGTGAGCCCCCCCAATAGCGAGCCGAATGAAAGCGGCATAAGCAGCGTTGCCGGCGAGCGACCCGCCTTCTCTGAAAAACTGATCGCAACAGGCATCAGGATCGCGAGCGCGCCCACGTTGTTCATAAATCCTGAGAGCACGGTCACCAGCGCCACGAATACAAAAACCTGCAGATTGGGCCGCTGCAGGATCGGCTCCAGGTGTCGGATCAGACGCTGCAAGATCCCGGAGGCGCGGATCGCGGCACTTAAAATCAAGACGAGCGCGACAGTGACGACAGCGGGATTGCTGAATCCGGTAAAGGCTTCCTCAGGCGTCACGAGACCGAGAATGAGAGACGCAACAAGCGCGAGTACGGCGACGACATCGTGGCGCCAGCGCCCCCAGATGAAGAGCGCGAGCGTAACCGCAAGCAGGGCAATGAGCGAAATCTGGGGGATGGTCATGGAGGGCCCGCGCAAGCGCCACTAACGGGGAAGGCATAGTAGTTGAGGAAGACAGACGTGGATGACAGCTTTAGTCGAGGCATGCGATTTGAGACTGGACAGCGGACGCGGGTCAAGCGTTGTACGTAGTGCTATTTGAAGTGCTTTGACAGCTTCAAGCCCTGACCTTGGTAATGCGAATTCATAGATTGTCCGTACATGCGGTCCGGTTTCTCCGCGAGGTGCTCATACGCCAAGCGGGCGATGATCTGCCCGTCTTCAAGCGTGAATGGTACGTCATGACTGCGCACCTCAAGTACGGCGCGGCTTCCGTGTGGCTCACTATCCATATGTCCGAACCCTGGATCAAAGAAGCCCGCGTAATGTGCCCGAAACTCCCCCATCATCGGATCAATCGGAATCATTTCAGCCGCATAGTTTGGCGGAACTTGCATCCGCTCCTTTGAAGCCAGAATGTAAAACTCGTTCGGATAAAGGATAAGGCGAGCGCCCACCTTTGAACGTATCGGCTCCCAGAAGTCTTGCTTCTTGTATTTGGCCTTCTCATCGAGATCGATAACCCCAGTATATGGCAATGCTCGGTAACCTATGACGACACCTCGTCGCCCACCGCTCAGATCAACACGAACATTCAGTCCATTGCGAATAGTCACGTCACCATCAGCCAAACAGATTTCCTTGTGGAGTTTTTTCAGTTCCTTGTCTTCAAGTATTGGGCGGTAATATCTGTCCTGAGACGAACCGCGCCTGAGAAACCGAAGTTGGTTCAATCGTGACCCGGTCCGCACTCGAATTCGAAAAGTGCGTGGAGAGATCTCCGCATACAGCTTGCCTTGATAACGCGGTTCGACATAGTCGAATACTTCACTGTTGTCCGTAATCAGACGAGTAAAAACGTCCAATCGACCCGTCGAGCTTTTTGGATTTGCGACGGCGGTGAATGATTCGGGGAGCTGAAGGATCTCCTGTAACTCAACGACGTACACACATCCCCGTTCCAATACAGCACCATCGTCAAGGGGAACTTCATAGAGCTTAAGTGTATCCAGCTCCTCGTCGACTGTGCGGCTTTTCCCGGGTAAGAAACTCGCTCGAACGCAGTACGCCACTCTCCCTAACCTTAGGTCGAGACTTGACGGTTGAACTTGGTCCGATTCAACATCACCGGACTTCGCGGTGACCACTTTACGTTTGATCAACTCTCGAATGGTCTGGCACGGCAGGATGCCACCTTTCCCACTGAGCTCAGCTCTTGGCAGCGGCTCAAATGGTAATACCTCCGCCTTCGGCGGTCGTTGCATCCGAGTGGAAGATATCTTCTCCTTCCCGGTTGCCCGTGGTCGACGATTTGACACAGCTAACAATGCCTCGAATATCGAAACAACTTGATACTTCATGCCCGGCGGCAGACGAACATGCAAGACTGACCGTTGCGCACGCCTTAAGCTGTCTGGAACATCGATCGAGCGCCCTCTACTACCCTAATTGGGATGTCCCTATGATATCCCACCGGAATCGATGAGGCGATTGATCGCCTGCGAGGGCAGGATCCCTGTCTGCGCGGGCCGCGCTGCCGATTTTGCCGCTTTCGCCTGAGGCTTTGCCATCGACCCCGATCCCTTTTCGCGCTCCAGCCCTGCCCCGACAGGCACGCCCTCGCCGCTCTAGAGCCTGATCGTTTCACTTGGACGCACTTGAGCCGTTCCAAGTGAAACGTGAATCAGTCTCTCCGACATTCCCCGGATGACACTGCATCGATGATGGAGTGCGCCAATTTCCGTTCCTCGAAGCAGGAACTGCGGTAATCAGACCCTCACTTGCCGCCACTGTGGCTGGCGAGCGTCAAGTCTGGCCGTTTGGTGTTAGCT
>JAAERO010000167.1 GCA_024230315.1 Hyphomicrobium sp. | reverse complement strand
TCACCTTTCTTCGACAGAAGCTCAAGCCGCCTGTCGGAATCGAAAAACCCAATCTGCGCCATCGTGCCCCGCCCGAATCAATCTGTCAGGCATCAGACTCGCATAAATCGGAGTATGGGTTATTTTTCGAGGTGCCCTACATTAAGTATGACTGACCTTAGTTACGCTCGATCGGGGGCATGTTTCTTGGTCCGCGTTCAATCGATGCCATTGCCCTTGCGGGAAGACCACAGCTGGGTTGCTGCGGCGTGCCCGCTTGAAATACGGGCTGGCCAAGCGAACGAATAAAATGGTTGGGACCACAAAAGAGAGCACAGAGGCATTCGACAGTATTATTGCACTTGGCTCCAACCTCGGCGACAAAGTCGGGAACATCGACACAGCAATTAGACTATTGGGCGAACGCAGTGACGTGCGCCTTGTGCGCCGTTCGCGCAGCTTTACTACGGAACCGTGGGGCAAGACCGATCAGGACACATTCGTTAATGCCTGCATTTCGGTGGCGACCAAGCTTTCCCCGCGCGCGCTTTTAGAGCGCTGCCAGGAGATTGAACGGCACATGGGGCGTGTGCAGACTGAAAGGTGGGGGCCCAGGCTCATCGATCTCGATCTTCTTGTCTACGGCGACCAGACCATCCAAGAGCCGGACTTCGTTTTGCCCCACCCGCACATTGGAGAGCGCGCATTTGTCCTCGCTCCTCTTATGGATATTGCGCCCGATTTGGTGCTCGGCGGGCGAAGCATTCGCACACTTCACGCGGCCATCGATCTCTCAGGTGTGCAGCCGCTGACGTGAGCTGAAAACGAATGAGCGCCGCGAAGCATAAGCTCCGCGGCGCAGAATTCTAAGCCGGAACCAGCCAATCGAGGCTAGCTACTTCGTATTGCCGTCGGCATCGAACTGTTCGATGTAGGCAAAGAGGTCTTCCTGATCGAGCTCATCCTTGATGCCAGGGAAGATCATCTTGTTGCCAGGGATCCTTTTCTTTGGGCTGGTTATGTACTCAATGAAGATTGCCTGGTCCCAAGTGATGCCAGCGCCCTTCATCGCTTTAGAATATTTGAAGCCTTCGGCAGATCCGGCCGCGCGGCCGATGACCCCATTCAGATGGGGACCAACTTTGTTCTTTGCGCCTGGACCAACAGAATGGCAGGGAGCGCACTTCCTGTATATTTTCTTTCCGGCATCCGCGTCTTGCGCCGAAGCAACCGCCGGCAGCGCGACCATCACAAAAGCTGCGACAACCCACCTGAACATACCGATTTCCTTCCCTGTTTTATTGGTCTGACCACCCGTCCAGAGCGAACGTGTGATCATCTTATGTCAAATGGGATTGTGACAATACTTTTCTGAATTTGGGCTGAACATGTTGCCGCACCCCCGCATGTGCCCATGAGGGGATTCAAAGGGTTAAGTGCTCTGCCTTTTTTGGCTTAAGCCTCGCTAGTTGCCGGGCTTTTCTGCATGCCAGGTTTGCGTGAGGCGCCGCCGGGGCGGCGATAGACGAACTCGGGCGAGGCATTATGTGACTCGACGTCTGCCACTTTTGCCCACTGCTCATGTAGCGGCGACAGTGAGCAAGCGGGGTCGGTATTGGCCGCGTCGCCCGTCAATGCGAATGCCTGGCAGCGGCAACCGCCAAAGTCGATTTCATGGCGCGGACAGGTGCGGCACGGCTCCTTCATCCAATCCGTTCCACGGTACTTCTGGAATGCATCGCCATTGAGCCAGATCTCGGCAAGCGGCTTGTCGCGGATGTTGTCGAAGTCTAAGCCGGTGATGGACTCTGACGCGTGGCAGGGCAGGACGCGGCCCGATGGCGTTATATTGATGATGCCGCGTCCCCAGCCACCCATGCAGGGCTTGGGATACTTGGCATAGTAATCAGGCACGACGGAATCGATGACAATGATGCCCTTGAGATCCTCGCGGGCCTTTTCCACGATCTTGGCCGACTCATTGAACTGCTCACGCGTCGGCATCAGAGAGGCCCGGTTCATCAAGGCCCAGGCATAATACTGGACGTGCGCGATCTCCACGCGGTCGGCGCCAAGCTCGACCGCGTAGTTGATGATGCCCGCAACGTTATCGACGTTGTGTCGATGTATCGGTGCGTTGATCGTGAGCGGGAGGCCAAGTTCGCGAACCCAACCCGCAACCACTTTCTTCTTGGCGCTGCCACCCTTGTAGCCGCCGATGCGATCGGCGTTCTCAGGTCGCGCGTCAGTATCCTGGATGGAAATTTGTACGTGGTCGAGGCCAGCTTCCTTGAGCTTCTCGAGCTGCTCGCGTTTGAGCAGCACCGCGGCGGTGATGAGGTTTGTATAAAGCCCACACTCAGAGGCGGCCTTTATGATGTCGACAACGTCACGGCGTGCCGTCGGCTCGCCGCCTGAGAGGTGGATCTGCAAGATGCCAAGCTCTGCCGCCTGGCGCATAACGCTCTGCCACTCTTCTGTCGTCAACTCGGTGTTGGCGCGCTCAAGCTCAACTGGGTTTGAGCAATAGGGACACTGAAGCGGGCAGCGGTGAGTAAGCTCGGCCAACAGGCCGATGGGCGCGCGTGCGCATGTCGTATCGGCAATTTCAGCGCCATCCTTCTGTTCCTCACTGGGCTCGCACGCGCCCAAGGGCATCACCGTTTCCTTTATGTGGGAGGGGCTATGCTCGTTCATGTCTTCACCACTCCCTTATCTGCGAGGTCTTGGAGCATTTCGACTATGTCCGCAGTGATCTCATTTGCCGGAGCATTATACTCCTTAGCCAGATGTTCTGCGATGTCTGCAACGGTGCGTTGGCCATCACAAAGCTTCAAAACATCGACAGCCACGTCGTCGGGATCAAACAACCGTTCAGGAGCAAGGATGATCCAACGCCCACGGCTTGCGTCGTGACGCAGTTTGATGTGGGGCGGCATGATTGGTCGCGTCGTAGCCTCAATGATTGCGCGGACCCGCGGGGCAGCCTCTGCCATTCTATGCCTCCGGTCGGAAAGCGCCTGGTGGAATGTTGCCTTCCACATAGGCGTGCTGCAGCGCGTCGAGCTGTACCCAGAGCACATTGCACTTGAAGCGCACGGCGTCGACGCACGCCTCCTGCTCTTCGCGCGTTTTGGCATTTTGCAAGACGTAGTTGAGCGCGAAATTCGCGTCGCGTGGTGCCTGCGCCAGCCGGCGCTTGAAGTAGGCCATCACCTTGTCATCGATGAAGTCGTAGTTCTCAAGCATTCCCGCGATGCGCTCCTTATGGATCTTGGGAGCAAAGAGTTCAGTTAGAGAGGAGGCAACGGCAACGGTGATGGGCTGCTCGCGTACGAATGTGACGTAGGCCTCGACGGCAAAGCGGGTCGCTGGGAGTGCTCCGCGCATTGAGACGACGTAGTTCCGGTCGAGGCCAAGGCCGTTGGTGAGCGCCAGCCAGCGCTCAATCCCGCCCGGTTCGTCGGGGGGGAGGCCGTCGTGATCGTGTACGCGGTGCAGCCATTCACGCCGTAATTCGCGGTCGTGAAGGCGGCTGATGAGGGCGGCATCTTTACGGGGCACGGCCGCCTGATAGCAGTAGCGGTTGAGGGCCCATGCCTGAACCTGCGCCATAGTGAGCTTGCCGCCGTGCAGCATGTGATGGAAAGAATGCTTGTCGTGGTAGCGCTCTGCTCCGACAGCGCGGATTGCCGCCTCGAAGTCGGCAACGCTCATGGGCTCTGCGGGCTTTCGCTCGGTGCTGACGCGCTCCAGGCTTACTGGCTCGGTCATAAGCGTACCTCCAATCCGTCGTATCCAACTTCCCAGCCGGCGCTTTCGATCGACTTGCGTGCCGAAGAATTCTCGTCGAGTGCCGGGTTAGAGTTGTTTATGTGAACATATATGAGCCTTCCCACCCCCAGTTTCGAGAAGGCGGCGATCGATCCCTCGGGCCCCGACATGTTGATGTGGCCCATGCGGGTGCCCGTTTTGGGCATCAAGCCTTGCTGAAGCATCTCATCGTCGGTGAAGAGGGTGCCATCGAAGAAGACGATGGACGCCCCCTTGAGGCGGGTTCCCAGCGGGTCATCGATGGTGGAGCAACCTGGGATGTAGAAGAAGCTATGCTGGCTAGCAGTGTCGGTAACCTTCAGACCGATGGTGTCGCCTTCCTGGGTCCCGAAATCGTCGCCGGCAGAGGCATCTTCCAAATACAGCGCGACCTTGCCAGGGACCGCGAACGCTTCGACCGTCAGCCCGAGGTCCACTCCCGCGCCGCTAAGCGGCGTTGGCTTATTGAGTGCGAGCGTGATGCGAGGGACTAGCGGCTCGGCCAGAATATGGAACAAAGAGTTGTCAGCTATCGTGGTAAGGACCCGCTCCGTGCCGTAGACGGAAAAGGCCTGAGCCTCGCGCAGGTTGATGAGGCCGGCGATATGGTCGACGTCGCCGTTGGTGAGGACGACGGCCTTGATGGGGCTGTGGCGATGGTCGCGCTTGGGATCGGCCCATAGCTCAGGTGTTAGGTTGAGCTGCTGTCGCAAATCGGGCGACGCGTTGAATAGGGCCCAGTTCTCGCCGTCACGACTGACAGCAAGCGAAGACTGCGTTCGCGCCTTAAATCCGGGGGTCCCGGCTCGGACGGAAACGCAGTTGCGACAGTTGCAGTTCCATTGTGGGAAGCCGCCGCCTGCGGCAGACCCCAAAACCTTGATAATCATTGATTTGTCGAGGTTGGGCGGCGCGCCGACGCCGGAAATAACAACGGCGGTCGAGATTTCGACCGCCGTTGCAAGAAACTCACAAGGTTAGTGAGCTGATCGACAGTCGTTAGATGATGTCAATCTCTGCTGGGAGGTAAGAAGTAACCTCAAGACCAACTTCCTGCTCACGAATTGCGGGTTTTGTCCAAACTTTCATAGCAATCCTCCTAAGATCGGCAAGCTGCCTTCCATTTATGGATGACCCCGCCGAGGGTCCACCCACTGGACCGGACACTTTTTTGTGGTTAGTGCCTTGGCCAGTCGGCGGATCAGGACACGTCCGGACCGCCGCAACTGCTATAGACCACAGAAGCTGCGGAAGCGGCAAGTCAAGCTGGCTCACAAAAGCGTGTTTCACTCGTTATCGCAGTCGTTAGTTTTTAGGGCACCTCGAAAAATAACCCATACTCCGATTTATGCGAGTCTGATGCCTGACAGATTGATTCGGGCGGGGCACGATGGCGCAGATTGGGTTTTTCGATTCCGACAGGCGGCTTGAGCTTCTGTCGAAGAAAGGTG
>JAAERO010000166.1 GCA_024230315.1 Hyphomicrobium sp. | reverse complement strand
GATCACCTTTCTTCGACAGAAGCTCAAGCCGCCTGTCGGAATCGAAAAACCCAATCTGCGCCATCGTGCCCCGCCCGAATCAATCTGTCAGGCATCAGACTCGCATAAATCGGAGTATGGGTTATTTTTCGAGGTGCCCTCTAATCGGTCCAATTTGGATCTTTATTGGCTCCGTGGCGCATTGTCCGAAACTGAGGCAAGATCGATATGGCGCTAATTCGGACCGAAGCAGCTACGATAGTCGGATATTTGACGCTGCTTTGCATCACGCTTTTGGGCGGCTTGCTGACACCGGAAAGTGTCGGCTGGCAGATTTCGGCGGCCCTGTTCGCAGCTCTCTTCTTTGTGATGCTCTGGCTGGCGTTTGCTGTCGTGCGGCATGCGGAAGGCCTTGCAACACGCCTGGGCGAGCCCTACGGCACCTTGATCTTGACCTCGTCGGTCATTGGCATCGAGGTGGCCCTGATTGCCTCCATCATGATTACGGGTTCCAACAAGCCAACGCTGGCGCGCGATACGATGTTTTCGGTCATCATGATCGTGCTGAACGGTCTCGTTGGGCTCAGCCTTCTGACCGGCGGGCTGCGGCATCGTTTTCAGAATTATAATCTAGAAGGCGCGACGGCTTATCTTGCCGTCCTCATCCCGCTCGTTACTCTCTCCCTGATCCTGCCGCGCTTTTCGGCCGCGGCCCCCGGTGGGGAGTTGTCGCAGCTGAATGCGGCCTTCCTAATTGGAATGTCGATCATTCTCTACGGCGTGTTTCTGGGTGTTCAGACCGTTACCCACAGCGACATCTTCCAACAACCTGCACCCGGCGCCTCCGATATCCAGGAAGCGTCGCAGGACCATCATGGTTCTGGTGTTCAGACGATACAGCACCACTGCATTGGGCTCCTCGCGTCTATGCTGCCGATTGTTCTATTGTCGAAGAGTTTTGCTGTTTATGTCGATTTCGGGATTGAAAGACTGGGTGCGCCGCTTGCTTTGGGAGGGTTCTTGATTGCCGCGCTGATCTTGACCCCAGAGGGTCTCAGCGCCATCCAGGCCGCACGAAAAAATCAGCTACAGCGCGCTGTCAATATCTGCCTTGGTTCGTCTCTGTCCACCATTGGATTGACGGTTCCAGCCATTCTCACAATCTCCTGGGTGATGAGCAAGCCGGTTGAGCTTGGGCTGAACAGCTCAGATATAGTCATCTTGTCGGTGACCCTTGTCGTCAGCATCGTGACGTTTGTAAGTGCTCGCACCAACGTACTCTTTGGCGTTGTTCACCTGGCGCTGTTTGCGGCCTATGTGATGATGATCTTCGACGTATCCAAGTGAAACGTGAATCAGTCTCTACACTTTTGATTTAGAGCAAGATTCACGGTCTTGTTGGAGGTCTCCCGGGCTTGGTGAGTGATTCCATCAAGAACGATCTTGGTCTAGGGTATCGTATCTCTTGTCGCAGGCGGGCTGTTCGAGGCGTTATAATTGACTCAAGTCATATTTTGGTTTGCGGTTCTCGTTGAGACTTAGGCGTGAACCCTACTATTGATCAGGGATGACAATATGAAGCCCACGACGACTTGGATTCTGATTGCCGATGGTGCACGCGCGCGCATCTTCGCCAACCCTGGCCCCGGCAAAGGCATCTCGCCCGTTGAGGGTGGCGTATTCAAAAGCGATCATTCACCGAACCGCGAGCTTGCCAGCGACAGGCCGGGTCGGACCTTTGAGTCTTCCGATGTGACGCGCCATGCGATCGATCCGGCTCAAGATCCCCACCGCGAGCTTAAGCGGGCCTTTGCGACACGGCTTGCTGCTTATGTTGAGGAGCGCCTGGCGGAGAACGCCTTTAGTCGGCTGGTCTTAGTGGCGCCACCAGTGACGCTCGGCGATTTCAGAACCGCGCTATCCAAAGCGGTGAGGGAACGGGTTTCGGCGGAGCTCGACAACGATTTGACGAACACTCCAGTAGAAGAGCTGCCGAAGCATCTGGCCACTGTGATGGCTGTGTAATCCCGCCGCTTGCTTGGCGTGGGGTGCGCCCATTCGGGGACAATCGGAGACTTAAGGGCACCTCGAACAATGGCGCTTTTGGCTTTGTGGGTGCCGGCGGCGCGGCGTCAGGCGCGCGGTTGCGATGCTGGTCTGCCGCCTTCGCGGCGGCCTTTGCGTTGCCCTCAGGCCGTCTTGCAACGCCTTGGACG
>JAAERO010000165.1 GCA_024230315.1 Hyphomicrobium sp. | reverse complement strand
GTGCTATTGAAGTTCACGCGAACCACTGACTCGATGTCCACAGCCACTGCGTCTACCGTCGTGACCGTCACATCGTCTGTCTCGGAAAGATAGACCCCTGAGTTGGAACTAACCGCCAGAGTCGAAACAGTGATGTCGATCGCATTGCTATTCGCATCAGCGTTGACATTCCCTGTGTCGCTGCCACCGATCAGGCCGCTATCAGCCCGAAGAGAAAGGTTGTCAGCTGTGACATTCAGTAAACCGGCATTCGCGTCAAGGATGCTGTTACTTGCCGCCAATGCAACGTTCGTACCGCTGATGACTCCCAGACCAATATCCCCACCAAGTGCCCGACCAACCACATTACCTGTCGCACTAACCATGGCATCGCCAGCCATCGTCCAGTCACTGCCTGCTTCCAACAACACATCGCCGTCAGTTTCGATATCGCCGTTAGTCGTTTGAGTCAGTGCAACGCCTGCGATCAGACCCACATCACCTCTTTTGTTGGTAATCGTTGCACTCTGACTAATGTCGCCAACCGACTCAATCAGTAGTTCTCCGCTGGCGCTGGTCAATTGGGAAGCAACCGTTGGATTGTTACCCGATGCAAGATAAGGAGTGCCTGCTTGACCCGTGGCGACGGAGCCCTCCACACACAGATGGTCACCAGCTTTCAATCAGATGCTGCCCCTGGCTCTACCCACCCCTGGATTGGTCACTAGCTCTTGAGCACCTTCC
>JAAERO010000164.1 GCA_024230315.1 Hyphomicrobium sp. | reverse complement strand
TCACCTTTCTTCGACAGAAGCTCAAGCCGCCTGTCGGAATCGAAAAACCCAATCTGCGCCATCGTGCCCCGCCCGAATCAATCTGTCAGGCATCAGACTCGCATAAATCGGAGTATGGGTTATTTTTCGAGGTGCCCTGTAATTCGTATTAAGAAGATGCACGAGTCTGCTTGACGCAGTTACCCAGCTCGCACATTGTGCCGTAGCCGACGAATCATGGATCAGACCGTTCGGTGTCCAAAAAAATCAAAACGGTCCAAGTCTAGGGAGTTGATCTCAAGCGGGGGGCGGATGCCATTGGCACCGCCCCTGCATTTCGTTTTCCTCACGTTGATGACCTTCCGCAGCTCGATTGCGCACCAGTCAAGCGGGCGGGTGCAAGGCTGCCATTGCTTTGTCGCAATGCCTGAGGAGCTTGTGGCGGCAAAGTCGACGCGGCACACTTTGGCGGCCATCGATGCGAATGGACGAATGAGGGGGAGACTCGGTGTCTGCCGGTTCCGATCAATTCGAAAAGGCTCAGCCTAAAGGGCGTGCGCGCCGGTTCCCCGCGTTGGCGCTCTCGCTGTGGGCGTTGATCGCCTTTGCGATCCCGCTCATCGTCCAGCCGCTTAATCTCATTGATTTCATAAGCTTCCCACTGGGCTTTTACATGCTTGCTCAGGGCGCGCTGATTGCCTTCTTGCTCATCGCGATTGTCTCGGCACGGCGCCAAGATCGCATCGATGCGCGAGAAGGTCGGGACGATTAAGGACACGGGGTCCATGGCGTCGAAACAAGACAGATCGATTGCGCAGACTGGATGGCGCCTTGTCACGATGGCGCTGCTGCTTGCTTCCGGCGTTGGCGTGGCGGCGTCGCTGCTTCTGCTCGTCGTGAAACTATGGCCCGGTCTTGCGGGCATCAATGTGGGCTTCTTTATCTTGGGCGCTGCATTGGCGCTGAGTATTGCCTTGTTTGCACCGAAGCTGGAAGCTTTCGCGCCTGATGCGCGGAAGCTCGGCGCGCCGCCCTTCTTTCGCGGACTGGCTCTCAGCATTGACACGATTTCGGCGGCGTTCGTATTCGGTCTCGTTGGCGCCGTCTTCGCGTGGGGCCAGGACGGCCTTGCTTTTGTGCTGGGTCTTGGCGCGGGATATCTACTGCTTCAGCTTATCATCGCGCCGCGGCTGCCGTGTTTCAAAGCTACGTCGATACCTGCATTCTTCGCCGAACGGTATGGGGGACTGGCTCCGCGGATCTTCTCAAGCGCGATTGTTGTGGTCTCGATGGCGGCCCTGCTCGTTGCCCAATTTCTTGCGGCCGGTCTCATCGGCGCGCGCCTCCTCGGGCTAGAGTTTCAGGTTGCCGTCTTTATTGGAGCCGTCGCGCTTCTGTTGTGCTTCTTGCTGCGCCAGATGGCGGTGACGGCCTGGGTCAGGGGCATTCTCTTCCTATTTCTGCTGGCAGCTTTTCTCGCCCCCCTCATCACGCTTGCGTTGCAAAAGTACGGGCTGCCCGTGCCCCAGATCGCCTACGGCAAGGCTCTTTGGCAGATCCAGAACTTCGAGGAATCTCTGCTTGAGCAAGAGCTGGCAGACCCCGTTTTCATGAAGCCGATGCTCACGTCGTTTTTGACGCTGAGCCCTTTGAATTTCTTTGGCATCGTTGTGGGACTGGCAGCCGGATTGGCGTCTTTGCCGAGCGTGCTGTCGCGACACATGCTGATTGGGCCGGTGCGCCAAGCGAGATGGTCGACCGTCTGGGCGCTGCTCGTCGCCGGTCTGCTTCTCGCAGCCCTCCCGGCCTGCGCGGCCTTCACCAAGCTCAATCTTTACGCGTCGATTGCTGAAGGGATGAAGCTCGTTGATCTGCCGGCCTGGATCTTTGCCTATGGCAAACTCAGACTAGTTCAAATCTGCGGCCAAGCTGCGACCGACGCCGCCACTGTTGCGCGCGCCTGCGCCGACGTGCCGGATGGAAACGGTATGTTGCGACTCCAGGATTTGACGCTGCATACTGACATGATCGTTCTCGCGATGCCGGAGATCACCGGGCTGTCGCACTGGTTCACCGGGTTCATCACCTCGGCCCTCCTTGCGACGGCTCTGGCCGCTGCAAACGGCCCGCTGCTGACTATCGTCCAGGCATTCGTCGGGGATGCGCAGTCCGAGGGCCATCCCGCGCCGATCTCAACATGGCTTGCCCCTCGCGCGATCGCTGCCATTGCCGTGGTCGCCACGGCCTTTGCTGCAACGACGCGACCGGGCAGCATCCTCGACGTGGCGACTTGGGCCTTCACGCTTTCCGCCGCTGGCCTATTCCCCGCGCTTGTATTCGGACTGTGGTGGAAGCGGGCGAACGCCTGGGGCGCGTGTGCCGCGATGCTCTTCGGTTTTGCGATCTGCCTCTACTACCTGGTGGCAACGCGTTTCTTCGCCGTAAGCTTCTGCGAGACGTGGGGTTTTCTCTCCAACTCCGGACCGATGGTGGTGGAGACCTTTAATGAGCTGAAGCAGACATGGATGGCCGCCGAGCCCGGTGCGGCAAAGGCTGCGGCATGGGCGACGCTCGATGGTCACGCGCAGACGATGGCCAACTGGTGGGGCGTGCCGAATCTCGCTGCGGCTCTTTTGGCGCTGCCCGTGGGATTCATCGCAATTCTCGCCGTGTCGTTGGCCACGTCGGCAGGCGCGGGCGACCGGTCCTGACACGGGCAGTGCCGTTTGTGGGTCAACGCGTTTAGAACGCCTCCCGTGCTAACATCGGCATTCACGCAGGGTAGGATGCTCGTTTCGCCCGAAACCCGTCATGCACCTAGCCGGTAAGAGGACACCATGATCTACGATCTGGCTGTTATCGGCGGTGGCATCAACGGCGTGGGTATTGCGGCCGACGCGGCCGGGCGTGGCCTTTCCGTGCTGCTGGCCGAAATGAGCGATCTTGCGAGCGGGACATCCTCGCACAGCTCAAAGCTCGTCCATGGTGGCTTGCGTTATCTGGAGTACTTCGAATTCCGGCAGGTGCGTAAGGCGCTGCAGGAGCGCGAAGTGCTGCTCGCCAAGGCGCCGCATATCATCTGGCCGCAGCGCTTCGTGCTCCCGCAAGTGCCCGGTGGCCGGCCGTGGTTTTTGCTGCGCGTTGGGCTCTTTCTTTACGATCATTTGGGCCACCGGCAGCATATGCCGGGCTCGCGCTCTGTGGATCTAAGGCACGATGCCGCCGGCGGTCCCTTGCGCGGCGATCTGACAAGTGGGTTCACCTATTGGGATTGTCACGTCGATGACGCGCGCCTTGTCGTGCTCAATGCGCGCGCGGCCGCGCAAAAGGGTGCTGTAATCGAGACACGCACGCGCGTTGAGGCAATTATTGCTGACGGTGCCCTATGGCACCTTACGCTGAAAGGGCGCGCTGGAAATCGTGAGGTGCGTGCACGGGCTCTCGTCAATGCCGCCGGTCCTTGGGTTCAAGGCGTAGAGCACAGGTTTGGCGGCGGCGACCATCCCGTCAAAGAGCCGCTTCGACTCGTCAAAGGCAGTCACATCGTGGTGCCGCGTATTGCGGGCGCGCACGACGCCTACGTCTGTCAGAGCGCCGACGGGCGAGTCGTGTTTGCGATCCCCTACGAAAAGCGCTTCACGCTTATCGGCACAACTGACGTTCCCTTTTCTGGAGATCCAGCGGACGCGGCGATCGGAGAGGACGAGGAGGACTATCTTCTCAATCTAGCGAACCAATTCTTCGCGCAACCGCTGACGCGCGCCGACATCGTCTGGAGGTACTCAGGCGTTCGCCCGCTTTACGATGACGGCAAATCTGCTGACCCATCCTCTGTGTCGCGTGACTACCGCTTCGAATTAAGCGCGGAACCGGGTAAGCCGCCGCTGCTGACCGTACTCGGAGGCAAGCTTACCACCTACCGGAGTTTGGCTGAGGCGGGTCTTGCAAGGTTCGCACCCCACCTGCCACCGATGGGACCAGCGTGGATGGCAAACGCAACTTTGCCTGGCGGCGATGTTGGTGAGGGCGGCCTATCCGGATTCGTGCAGCGATTGTGCATGAGCCGTCCGGCCTTCGATGCAGATTTCCTCGATCGCCTCGCGCGCCGCTATGGATCAATCGTCGATGATGTTTTGGGTGATGCGGAACGAGAGTCGGATCTGGGCGCTGCGCTGGGCGGCGGCCTGACGGAGCGGGAGGTCTGCTACCTAATCGAACACGAGTGGGCGTGCGAGCCCGACGACGTGTTATGGCGGCGCACCAAGTGCGGCTTGCATATGACGGCGGATGAGCGCCGCGCCGCAGCGGAGAAAATTGCAAAACTGTTGTGAGGCTAAGAAGTCTAATTGGGTTTTGGCAGACCTTATTGCGTACTGAGCATTCCGTTCGTCGGAAACAGGCCGGGACGCAAGCTAGGCTCCTTCCACGGCCCACGCATGTCGATGACCACGCGCGGCTCAGGCCTTGCGTCTTCGGCCGCCGGCCGGTCGCCGATCACCAGGCTGAGATCCAACATTCGCGCAGAAAGATTGATCGCGCCTTCTGCCTCCACCGCGCGCTTACCGGACGTTGCCCAGACTCTCTCGGTGCGAATGACGCCATTCACAACTGCAAAGCGTGCGTCGAGGTGGTCGACGGACATGACGCCCGTGCTAGCCGTTGTCCAAATGCTCCGCGCCTCGGGTGACGTCACCGCGACGGAAAGCTGATCGATGTCGAGGCCGATGCTTCCGCCGTCAGCCATGGTCACGTAAAATTTGCCGCTGAGCGAGTTGAGCAGGCTTGTGCCGGTGTCGCCGGTTGCCGAAATTTCGATGATCGCCCCCCCCCGGCCTTGAATCGTGGCGTGACCGAAGATCGCCTGCGCCGCGCGGCCGATATCCAAATCCTCGAGCTTGCCGCGGATGTCGTAGCTGGGCTGGGGCCCATTCATGTCAATGCGCAGCTGGCCGCCACCGCGCGTGCCGTCGTCTATTTCCAACTCGGCAACGTCGGCAATCATCTTGCCACCCTTCAGCGAGATCGTCGCCGCGCTGTTCCCAATGGTCACACCAGGAACGACGACGCTATCCGAAGAGATGCGCAAGTCGGCGTCAATGGCTCCCACGAGCGGGAAATTGAGGTCAGTTGCCGTGCTCACCAGCGAAAGCAGGCTCTCGCTAGACGTTTGTGCGTCGTCGCTGGAACGAAAGTAACTGGTGAGGTCGAGTGTATTAAATCCGAGTGTGCCCTCAATCGCGGGACGCTCGCCGCTGAAGTTGACCGACAGCGTGCCTGTGGCCTCATTGCCATCCATCTGCACCACCGCATCTTGGAACGTGATGGTGCGATTGACCCACTCAAGTTGGCCTTTGGCGTGGAAGTCCTTAAATCCGGGGCTTGAAGGCCAAGCGACTCCGATCCAGTTGGCGGCCTCCTGCAAACTGGGAATTTTCAAATCGCCCTGCTGCGAAAGCAGCCGCGGGTTCTCTCCCAGCATGTAGTAGCCGTCGAAATCTGCTACGAGCAATCGGCTTTTCAGCGAGGCGCTGACCAGACGTGCGCCGCTCTTAGCGTCGAGGTTGGTACCAAACGTCGTATCGAAGGCAACTTTTTCGCCGCGTAAGACAAATGAGCCTTCCGCGTGGACAATACCTTCCGGATTCGATGTGACATCGGCTGTCACGTTATGAAGCGCAAGGGTGCTGCCGTCGGCCAACTTCACGTGAACCGTGCTGTCGCTCACGGTTAGGGAGTCGAATTTCAGATCCTGGAACATCGCGACCAGTGGCGCCACGCCACCAGGCGTCGCCTTGTTCAAGGTGGTTATTTCAGACCCCGAGAAGTCAGCAGAGAGCTTTGCATCCTTGAGGGCAATGCGCGAACTGCTGCCCGTGATGAACCGCGCAAGCATTTCGCCGCTGCGCGCCAGACCGGTGCTGTTCTGGGGTATGAAAATCGTTCCGCTTTCCAGTTCGATGAGCGGCGTTTGAAGCAGCCGAACAGGAGAGCTGAGGCTATAGCTGTCGGTCGAGGCGGCAAAGACGGCAGCGTTCTTGAGCGACAGATCAGGATGACGGCCGCTAATGAAGACGGGCGCTGCTACAAGACCTATCAGGCAGCACAAAATCGTGACTGACACCAAAAAGCGCCGCAGCGATTGCCTGGGGGTTTTCATGGACCCTGCCGTCTTTGCGTCCGCCACTCGTTGCCAGCCTACCGTCTGCCCACTTTGAAGCAGGCGGCCCGGATGTCCTTAAGCGTGTTTTGGGACGTGGACACTTCTAAAGCTGGACGGCGCGGCGTGCAAGCGTTCTGCTGCCTGATGCGTCGACGCGAGACGCGAGACGCGAGACGCGAGACGATTTTCCAACGCCCCGAATCACTTTGTATACTGCTTTTGTTCGAAAAGCGAGCATGCATAGGTGCTTGCCCTATCTTGTCGACGAGCTTTGGGTGTGGCGTCAGCTGATCACTAGCCGTTGAGCAACCCAGATGCGTCCTGGCACGTCATCGTCACTTTGTAGATTTCAAGCTGCGGTGACAACAATATGGCGCGGGGCACATGTTCAACGTGCGTGAGCCCATTCAGATTAGGGGGTAGTCGGTGTCATCGGGCGAACGCCGGCGTCGACGTGCCGTAAGGATGCTGCGCGACGTGACGAGATGGTCTCATTAGCCGGAGCGAATTCAGATGCCGCGCGTTCCCGGCCGTCCACCCGCGATCGCTCTGTGCAATAGCAGCACCGGTATCAGTCCGACGAGTATGATCGTCAGTGCTCCGAGCGCCGCTTGCTCTAGCTGCTCAATCGACGCAAGCGTGTAGACGTGCGTAGCAAGCGTCTCGAAGTTGAATGGACGCAAGAGCAGAGTGGCCGGGAGTTCCTTCATGCAGTCGACGAAAACGAGGAGCGCGGCGGCACCAAGTGGTGGCAGCAACAGCGGGAAATGGACACGCCAGAGTGTTGAAAGGGCTGTCTCACCAAGTGTGCGGGCCGCTGCGTCTAGGCTTGGAGAAATTCGCCCCAGCCCAGCTTCGATTTGCCCTAACGCGACCGCCAGAAAGCGGATCACGTAAGCGAGCGTGATAGCGACCAGAGAACCAGAGAGCAAAAGTCCGGTTGAGATACCAAAAGTGCTGCGAAAGATCGCGTCTACGCGGTTATCGATCGCCGCAAGGGGAATAAGCAGGCCGATCGCCAACACCGTGCCGGGAACCGCATAACCCAGTCCGGCGAGACGCACTGCGGGACGAATGAAACCATTGCCAGCAACCCGGTGCGCGTATCCTAGCGTTAACGCGACGGAAACCGCAGCGAACCCTGCGATGCAAGAAAGCAGCAGGCTGTTACGGGCGGCCGATATGTAGCCTCCCGCGATGGCTTCTGAAGCATGAGTCATCGCATTCTGCGCGAGCACGACGAGCGGCACTACAAACCCGAACAGAACCGGCAAGGCAGCCAGCATTGCTGCGACCGCGCCTTGCCACCCTTGAAGATCTTGGAAGGGGATTGCGCGATAACGGCCCGTGGTATGATGCGTGCGCGCTCCAGAACGCGCCTTGCGTTCGATAGCGAACAGTGCGGCGACGAACACCAGCATGATGGCGGAAAGCTGGGCCGCGCCACCAAGGTTTGATCGCTGCAGCCACGTCGCATAGATGCTCGCCGATAGCGTGTCGACACCGAGGTATTGGACGGCACCCAAATCGTTCAGACACTCCATGATGACGAGCGCTACGCCGGCGGCTATTGCCGGGCGGGCAAGCGGGAGTGCAACTTCGAAAAATGCGCCAAGGGGCGAGCGCCCCAAGGTGCGCGCAACTTCCAGCGCGCACACCGATTGCTGGGCGAAACTCGCGCGCGCGGTGAGGTAGACATAGGGGTAGAGGACTGAAGCGAAAATGAATACGGCCCCGCCAAGAGAGCGTACTTGGGGGAACCAATAGTCAGTTGGGCTTGTCCAACCGAAAAATGATCTCATGCCAGTCTGAACTGGCCCGGCATAGTCAAATAGCTCAACGTAGCAATAGGCCACAATGTAGGTCGGCACAGCGAGCGGCAGCACCAAGAGGCGGTCGAGGACCACGCGGCCGGTGAAGCGATACATGGTGACGAGCCACGCCGTTGTCGTGCCGACGGCGAACGCGATCACGGCAACGCCGCCGGCCAATAACAGCGTTCGGACAACTGCGCCAGGAAGGACAGTGCGCAACAGGTGCGGCCAGATGTTTTCTTCGGGCGCGAGCGCAAGCACAAAAACGGTCGCAACAGGCAACGCGACAACCGCCAGGATAACGGCAACAACTGCAGTCCACGCTGGCGAAGCGCGCTGCTTTTGACGCCATGCCGCAATCGTGTGCGGCATCTGCGAGATTCGCAGTAGCACTTCGCGCAAGGGGCGAGGCGAAGCCGATTGATGCCCGAGATCCGGCATAGACCGCCCAGGTTCCTGTTGTCGTTCTTTCTAGAGTCCTATCGTTTCACTTGGACGCACATGAGCCGTTCCAAGTGTAACGTGAATCAGTCTCCACACTTTTGATTTAGAGCAATGTTCACTTATCTGTTGGAGACATCCCGGGCGAAGGCTTAAGCGATTCCGTCAAGAACGATTCTTGCTCTAGACACGGTACAAGGCTGTCTTCATCAGCTATGGCCTAGCACGCCCGGCGAGACGAGACCGGCGCCCATAAATACTGTGCTCGGCGACAGCACCTGATCGGCTGCCTGGAGGCTCCGCGCGAAACACTCCGCCCCTTCGATGGCCGCGTCGATCTTGTTGGATCCGAGCAGGGCGACGGCGCAGGCGCGGAACGCCGGGCACGCGCTGTGCTGACAAGCCGCGACCATGGAGATGGCCAAGCATTCGTCGCGGCAGAAGCGGCGGCACGGTGCGGGGTAGACCTCTATCTTTCGCCCTGCACCATCTTGCACTGCGCGCACCCAGTACGCGAGTTCAGCCATCAGCGGCTTGGCTTCGTGCGGTTCGACTGCCTGTGAAAATTCGTGCCAGGCGACTTCCCAGCAACCGATGTCGCTGGTCTGGTATCCGGCAAGCCAACAGCGAAAGCCGACGCCAACCAAGCGCTCGGGCGCCGATAATACTTCACCGGCCGGCATCGCGGTGTCGCGATACGGGCAGGTTTTACGAAAGGTTTCGATCTCTGACATCAGAAGTTCGGCCCCTGATCGAATTGCACGTTGTCGACAAGCTCGGAGGCTTGTTTGCGAAGTTCGGCTATCTTTTCTAGCGGCAGTGCGTCGGCCTTGAGCGTGCCCCAGCTTGCCACCAATTCTGAGGCCGGTACGCCGGGCACAACGGGGTATTCACCGTTGGCTTGCGCATAAATCTCCTGTGCTTTGGACGAGACAAGGAACTCCATCAGCTTCAGAGCGTTGTCCTTGTTCGGTGAATTCGCGGTGAGCGCCATGCCCGAAATGTTGACGTGCGTGCCACGCCCGTTGGCGTTGGGGAAAATGATGCGCACGGCGTCGGCCCATTCCTTCTGGTCTGGGTTCTTGAGCATGGCGGCCATGTAATAGGTATTGCCGATTGCGAGATCACAAAGGCCGGCCTTCACGTCGCGCACGCTATCGCGATCGCCGCCCGCAGGCTTGCGCGCGAGATTGGCCTTGAGACCTTCAAGCCACTTCTCAGCTTCCTCCTTGCCGTGGTGCGCGATCATGGAAGCGACCAGGGCGACGTTGTAGGTGTGCTGACCTGAACGCGTGCAAATCTTGGCGCGCCATTTCGGGTCGGCTAGCTCCTCGTAGGTAATTGAGTCCTGATCCACGCGATCCTTCGATGCGTAGACGACGCGCGCGCGCCGCGTAAGGCCGAACCAGTGTCCGTTCGGGTCGCGCAAGCTTTCCGGAATGGCCTTGTCAATCACGCTTGAGCGCACGGGTTGTGTTGCGCCCGCTTTAACCGCCTGCGTCAGCAGTCCAAATTCGTTGGTCAGGAGTACATCAGCGGGGCTATTGCGTGCTTCCGCAGCCAGCCGCTCGACAAGGCCGTTCTTGGCGAACACGACATTCGTGTTGATGCCCGTCTTTTCGGTGAACGCAGCGAGCAGCGGGTCGATTAAGCCCGGTTCACGGTAGGAGTAAATGTTGACTTCTTCTTCTCCCGCGCTTGCAGGAGATACAAGTCCGTTCGACAGACTCACAAGAGTAAGAAGTGCAATAGCCGTCGCCCGCCGCAAGACGGTACAGAAATTCTGCATTGGTTCGCTCCAATATACGGGGTTCAAGGCCCCGGTATTGGGATGAGTCGTAGTAGACCCCCCTGCGAGCACCTGCTCGCGATGTGTCATCCCTAGCCTGCGCGACTGCGGCCAGTCAATAAAAAGGCTAGTGAATGCAATAGATTAGAACTTGTCTAATTCAAATTCGACGACGAGAGAAATGCAGCAACCAGCTAGCGGGCGGCCACGCGCTCTTTAGGGAAGATCAACGCAACCGCCGTTCCCTCGCCTGGTGCACTATCAATCTCAAGTCGTGCACCGTTCGCCTTTGCCAAGCTAAGCGCCAGCGGCAGTCCGATTCCCAGGCCGCCCGCCGCCTTGCGTTCTGGCTTCGGCGGTGACGACGCATCGAGTGCGCGTTTGATCTCATCGGCGGTTATTCCGGGCCCTGAATCACGAACTGCGACGAACACGGCTTGGTCGTAGCCAAGACCTGTAACCACTCGAACCTCACCGCCCGGCTCGGTGAACTTGATGGCGTTGGCTAAGAGATTGAACAGGATCTGCTTCACCATGATCGCATCGCCGATGACGCGTGGCAGGCGTGTGTGCAATTTCTGGCGAAGCTTAAGTTTGGCCTCCTCGGCAAGCGGCCGCATCGCAGAAACGGAGCCTTTAGCGATCGCGTTGAGATCGAGTTCGACTGTTTCCAGCAGGTTCGTCGTGGCCTCTGGCGCGTCGCTAAGTAGACGACTGATGACCGCTAGGGCGTGGTGAGCATTGTCATGAATATCGGCTGCGTAGCCGCGGTAGCGCGCATTGGGCAACTTGCCAAAGCGTTCGTCCTTCATGATTTCAGCTGCCACGGCGATAGCGCTCAAGGGTGTTCTAAGCTCATGAGCGAGCTTGGAGACGTTCGGCGTGTGATCGGGCGATGAGGCGGCCGGCTCTCCCTCATCCTCTTCTGATTCAGCCGTCGGCTCCTCGTGCTGGTCCTTGCGCCCGCCAAAGCCGCCGCGAATGGCGCTGGCAATCTTCTTGAGCGTCGCGGCATCGTCGGCTGCGGCTGAAATACCGGTTGATCGACTCGCATCGTTCGTGGCTGCGACGTCTTGGTCCTCGTTAACCATTGTGACGAGGACCAGCGGAGGGGCGCCCGATTGCGCCACGGCACTAATGCTGCAAAGGAGGTTTTCCGCCCCATAGGCCGTCCAAAAGACGAGGGACTCGCGCTTTCCGCCGTTGAGCGGCTCGTGGAACATGGCCCGCAGCCGGATGAGGCCGGGCATCGCCGCATCTAGTGTGCCGGAGGCCGCGTCCGGGCACAGCCCCAAGCGTGCGGCCCCGGCAGAGTTCGCCGCAAGGACGCGCCCTTTGGCCGGATCGATGACCCATGCGGGGCCGCGGCAGCGCAAAAGTGCTTGCTCGGGGCCTGATTCGGTCGATTGTGGCAATGCGCGAGGTCCGTCAGCTGGCATGGACGAAACACCAAGGCTTAAAGTCAGTTAGCGCGTGCGGCTCTCTGCGTCCACGAGCCCAATGGCCCCAGGTGCGCTATCCACACTCAATTTCGCAGTCGCTTCGTATCGGTCCCTGGATATAATCGGTCAATGCCCGATAACCAGGAGCGGGCGCCAGGAGCTTCATGGACGATGAGGAGGAAGTCGCCGATGTCTGATAAGTCGCAATTTGAGATTCCAGATGCAGTTCGTGAGCTTGCCGAGCGTAACGTCGAGCAAGCGCGTTCAGCATACGGACAATTCATGGATATGGCTCGCAAAGTGCAGGATACGATTGCGCAGTCGCAAGGTGCCATGGCTGCTGGCGCTATGGAACTGCAATCGCAGATGGCCAAGTTCGCAGAGGAAAACATCCAGGCGAGCTTTCGATTTGCAAGCGACTTATCACGCGCCCGCGATCTCAAGGAATATATGGAGATCCAACAGCGTTATGCACAAAGGCAAATGACGGCCTACGCTCAGCAGGCTCAGGAACTCGGCACGTTGATGAGCGAAGCGACGCAGAAGGCGAAGCCCAGGGGCTGACGATAGGGGGCCTGACGATTAAGGACCTCTTTGGCCTTCGCGCGCGCGCCGCTCCTTGGCCATCCGCCAATCACAGTACCAGATTTTTGCTTGACGATAGGGCCTTGGAAAGGGTTTTAAGACGCGCCGGGTAGGTTACGCTGGTTGCGAGCCCCATGCGTGCCGCCTTAGCTCAGGTGGTTAGAGCGCTAGATTGTGGATCTAGAGGTCCCCCGTTCAAGTCGGGGAGGCGGTACCAACAATTTCAAGTACTTATACAAGTTACCTGCCTGTTTTCATGTTGCATAGTGTCGCCAGAGAAATGCAACATAACACAACGACATACAGGATGACCCGGCACGCGCAGGCAACATGGATGCGACATGACCCTTGTCCAATTATGCGACTTGGCGGGCTCTGAGCGCGCGGACGCGGCAGCGCGCCCACTGCAATATTGCGCGTAAGCTTTCCTGCCGGTTGAGTGTCCGGTTAAGTAGGCATTCTGTAAGCGTCCGGCCAACCGCGCCTTACATAGCCCTGCGAACGCAATCATAGTGTCCACTTGGATTTAAGCGGACACTTACCTCATGGCATCAAGATCAAGGACCCCACGTCGTCGATGGAGTGTGGCGTTCAAGAAGCGC
>JAAERO010000163.1 GCA_024230315.1 Hyphomicrobium sp. | reverse complement strand
CCGGTTGCATCCCGACGTCGATTTTCGCCGATGGAGTGTGAACCGCGCCTGAAGGGGTGACAAGGCGAGCGAGCACGCTTCTTGTAGATAGGTTTTGGTTGGGCGGGCTAGAACAATATCGTTCTTGATGAAATTACTTGGCCTTCGCCCGGGAGGTCTCCAACAAGAACGTGAATCTTGCTCTAAATCAAAAGCGTAGAGACTGGTTCACGTTTCCATTGGAAACGCTTAGTGCGTCCAAGTGAAACGATCAGGCTCTAGCGGCCTTCGCGCCACCAAGCCATTGCGATCAGGAATAAAAGCGCGGCTAGGGCTGAGAGGCCGGTGAACATGGGTGTGAGCTTCACGCCGCGCGTGACGAAGGCTTCGCGGTCCTTGAGGCCGAGCCATCCCGATCCGGCCAGTACCCTGGCGTTGGCGAGCATGGAGATGCGCGGAACATCGACGTCAGCTGCCTCTGTTGCGGACTGTGCAGCCGTCGAGCGCGTCCAGAATGCGCCGCCGCCGGTGGCATCGATCAAGGGCTCCAGCTTCTTCTCCGTTGCTGTGACCCTGCTCATCTCGATTGGGTCATGGATGCCCGCATGCGCAACCGCCGCTAGATCGCCTGATTGCACTTTGTAGAGTCCAGGGAATTTCACATCGACGCTGGTGCGCCACACGCCAGAGCCAGCCGGTTCCAGAGTCAGCTCAGTCGTTTCCCCTCCAGGCGCCGACAAGGTCACGGGACCAACAGTTTCCTCCATGGAGTGGCGCTCGACGGTAAGTTTGAGGCCGCGTGCCGAGGCCGTCAGGCGCTCTTCTTCGAGGTCGGGCTCCTTCATGAGCCAGTGCGATAGGCGGCGCAGAAGGTCAGTATGCGGGCCGCCGCCTTCGAAGCCGCGCGCCCACAGCCAGGCTTGATCGGAGGTGAGCAATGCCACCCGTCCCTTGCCCCTGCGATCGAGCAGAAGCAGTGGGCGATCGCCAGCGCCCTCCATGAGGACGCGGCCGTTCTCAGCGTTGACTTCGACCTGGCGGAACCAGCGTCCCCACGTAGGGTTGGCGCCTTCAACCCCGCCCCCAGGCAGGTCTCGCGTGACGGGATGTTTGCGCCCATCGGTAGATAACTTGGCTTTGAACGGCTCGACAATGATCCGGCCCGTCGGCTGTGCCGGCAACACGGGCGATAATGGTGTCCGGAAAAGGCTGAGGTTGCCCGCGTAGTCGTCGCCGGCTGCCACCAACAGCGCGCCTCCTTCATCTTCGACGTAGCGCGCGATGTTGTCGTAGTAGGGCAACTGCAACAAACCGCGATGCTGGTAACGGTCGAAAATAATCAGATCGAAGTCGTTGATCTTTTCGGAGAACAGCTCGCGCGTCGGGAAATCGATGAGCGATAGCTGGTTGATGGGCGTGCCATCACGCTTCTCGGGCGGGCGCAGAATTGTAAAGTGGACCAAATCGACGGCGGCGTCAGACTTTAGAAGGTTGCGCCAGGTGCGCTCGCCAGGGTTGGGCTCACCGGAGATGAGCAGCACGCGCAGGTTTTCGCGCACGCCCTCTGCTGCGATCACGGCACGATTGTTAGCCGGTGTCAGCTCGTCTGGTGCGGTGTCGAGCTCGATCTCAAGTATATTTTGCCCTGCGTGCGGAAACGGCATTTCGATCTTCACGGTTGTGTCGATCGACGTCGTGATGCGCTCATCATCGCGCCCCTCACGGCGGACCTTGAGGGTGACGATATCGGGCGCGTTGCCCTTCTTTCCTGCGTCGCGCACGGCGACCTCGATGTCACGAGATTGGCCCACAATGCCGTAACGCGGCGCCTTTAAGACTTCGATGCGGCGGTCGAATTCGTCGGGTGCGCCGGTCAGCAGGGCATGGACTGGAGCATCGAAGCCGAGCGATGAAGCCGACTTTGGAACGTCGTGCACTTCGCCATCCGTGAGCAAGATGACACCGGCGATCCGGTCGGGCGGCGTATCGGCGAGCGCTCGATTGAGGTCAGCGAAGAGGTGCGTGCCCGGCGACGACGTGTCACTCGATGCTGAGGCTGAAACCCATTTGACGGTGAGGTTTGGAATCTTCGCGAACTTTGCTTCAAGGTCGGCCTTGACGGCGTCGGTCTGTTTGGGGCGCTGGCCAAGCGTCTGGCTGGCGCTTTGGTCAATGATAACGATCGCGACGTTGGAGAGGCTTTCACGCTCCTCTTGGCGCAATATTGGATTGGCGAGAGCGGCAATGAGGGCAGCCAGGGCCGCTGTACGCAAAAGTGCACCGCGCGAGCCCCGCAAGAGCAGGTAGCCGACGAGCGCGATCGCAATCGCACCCGCAACCCAAAAGACCGGGGCGGGCAGCACAGGCGCGAAGTCGATCGACCAATTCATACAAGCAACCTCATTGGCCCAGGCGCTCTAAGAGCGCTGGGGTGTGGACTTGGTCGGCTTTGTAGTTCCCCGTCAGGGCGTGCATGACGATGTTGATGCCAGTGCGGAATGACATCTCGCGTTGGTTCTCTCCGCCGCCGACAGTCGGGTAGAGCGGGCGGCCGCGCTCATCGAGCGCCCATGCCGCGGCGAAATCGTTTGGCGTGATGATGATGGACGTGACGTCATCGGACACGCGCGCCCGGCGCCGGTCCTTTGATGAGCTGTCGCTGCGTGCCTCGACCCAAAGCTGTCCCCTGTCCCAGCGGCCAGGGAAGGAGCGCAATAGATAGAACGCCTTGGTGAGTACGTGGTTCTCTGGCACGGCTTCAAGGCGCGGCACGTCGAGCCGGCCAAGAATGCGTTGCAGAGCTCTACCGCCCTGCCCGGAGATGGGGCCTCCAGAGGGCAGGCCTTGGCCGTAGTCGCGCGTGTCAAAGATAATGAGCCCGCCTTGCTTCATGTAGGCGTCGATCTTGGCAAGCGTCGGCTCAGGCAGGGCTTTGGCGGTTGGCAGCACGGGCCAATAAAGGATGGGGTAAAATGCGATCTCGTCGTTGAGGATGTCGATGCCTATGGGGTCGCCGGGCTCGATCGCAGTTCGTACGGCGAGCACGCGCCCCAAGCCTTCAAGCCCGAGCCGGCTTATCTCGTCGGTCTCACGATCGCCGGTGAGAACGTAGCCGAGTGTGACCTTGCTCGTTGCCTCCAAGGCGCGGGCGTCTTCTGGTGACACATTGTTAGGCATCACAGGCCGCGGAGCTGTGCTCCGGAAGGTTTGTGCATGCAGCGGTGAGGCCAACACCATGGCTGCCGCCAGTCCTGCGAATGCGACAATGAGGGCGGCGGTAGCCGGCGCGCGCGGCCTGGGCCGACCCAGACGCAGGCCGCCGCTTTGCAAGATGATGATGGCCAGGATGTCGAGGAAGAGCAGGACGAGGGCCGCAAGCAGCAACCATGACTTGAGCGGCATCGCACCTTCGCTCTCGTAGCTCAAACGCTGTACCTGTGCCGGCAGAACCGGGAGCGGTTCCAACGTACTTTTGGGCCTCAACACATTGATGGCACGCGGCGATCCGCCCGCACCGTAATATCCTGGCGGGTGGTCGAGGCTCGGGATGAGGGTGTTGACCTTGCTCGCCCGTATGGGCTGCGCAGTCGGTGGCGGTGGTTTTAACATGCCGAAACCATCAAGCGTTTGCAGCGGCGGCAAGACGGCAGGGGAGTCGGGTGCTTCGCTTGCGTTTCCACTTTCTGCGACCGTTGCGTCGCCGCTGGCTACCGCCGTACCGCCAAGCGTTGCTATGCGGCGCATCATCTCAACGAAGAGACCTGAGAGCGGCAGGTTCGACCAATTGGAGTTAGCGGTCACGTGGAACAAGACGATTTGTCCATCGCCAAGCTTCCTTGCCGTAACCAGAGGTGTCCCGTCCTCCAATCGCGCCCATATCATGGTGTCGGGGCCAAGCTGCGCTGGATCGGCGAGCACCTGGCGGTTGACCGTCACCTCTGTGGGAACTTCAAGGCCTGAGAAAAGGCTCGGCTCCTCGAACGCGGCAAGCGGTTGGGGCGTGGACCAGGATAGAGCCCCACCCAAAGTACGCCTGCCAATGCGTAGTGGCGTGGGAAGCAACTCGTCGCCACCATCTTCCAGCCGCGGCCCGGCAAAACGCACAAGGACGCCCCCGCGTTTGACCCAGTCGTCCACCTGCTTTTTGACGTCGCCCGACAACGTACCGATGTCGGCCAGCATGAGCACAGTCGCATTCTGTGAAAGCGCATCTCGAATGCCGGCCGCGAGATTTGAACCCTTAGGCTCCACAAGTTCAGCAAAGGGGCGAAGGGCCCTATCGATATAGTAGAGCGGCGCCAGTAAAGGCTGCGCCTCTTCGCGGGCTTCGCCCGAGATAAGTGCAACGCGCTGCCATTGTGAGCGCGCGTCCAACAGGCTCACGGCGCCTGCTGATTTCTCGCCAGCGATTTCGACGCGAGAAACCTGATTGCGTAGTTCGAGCGGGAGTTCGAGAGCCACACTTGTGGACCGCTCGCCGTAGCCGAGGCTGAACGGCGTTTCACCCAACCGCTGGCCACGTGCCGAATAGGCATGAATGAAGCCTTCGCGCGGACCACCATCGGCCCGCAATACAATGGCATCGAGCTTGCTGTTCTGGCCGATGCCGGCGGTGACGCCTAGGGCCTCGTTGCCGCGGCGTCCCTCGACCACGGCAAACGTGCCGCCTTCCGCCAGCCGCTGCAAGCGTTCGAGGACCTCATCTGTTTTACCGTCATGGTCGATGCCGTCGCTGAGCCACACGATGCTCGCGGCTGCGTCGGTCGAATTTCTTAGCGTGGCCTCAAGTGCGGAAAGGGCTGCAAGGCGGTCCGGCGCGAAGGGCTGCGGCTCAATGGCAGTAGCACTTGATCGGGCATCGCTTGGGGCTTCGATTTTCGCCGCAACCGTCTTGGCTGTGCTGGCGGTTGGTACGATCACGATAGGACGGCCCAGAGCTTCGGCGTCTCCAATCGCGCGCTCGATCATGCGAGCGCGTTCGGTCCAGTGCGGAGCGGACGACCAACCGTTGTCAACGACGATCACCACCGGACCTGAACCTTTGAGCGTTGCCTCGCGCGATGGATTCATTATCGGCTCAGCAAAGGCGAAAATGATAAATGCAGCGGCCAGAAGGCGAATGAGAGTAAGCCACCAGGGGGACTTTGCTGGCGTCTTTTCCTGGTTCTCAATGCCGACAAGAATGCGCGTGGGCGGGAAGGTGAGTTGGCGCGGCCGCGGTGGCACGGTGCGCAACAGCCAATAGATGATGGGCAGCGTTACAAGCGCACCCAGGAGCCAAGGATTGAGAAAGGCCAGCGCGCCGAAGCTCATGGGCGGCCCTCAGAATCTGGTGTCAAAATGGCCGACTGGTCCTGCCAGCGATAATGCCCGTGTCCACCTTCCAGCCGCATGATGAGCGTCAGCAGCGGTTCGGACGCGGGCCGGTCGGTATGGTGCACAAGGAATGACCAGCCAAGTCGCGTGGCAAGCTCCTCAAGCTCGGCGCGGTGTGCTTCCAAGCGCTCTTTGTATTGGTCGCGCACGCTTTGTACACGGTCGGCGACCCAACGCTCTCCGCCAGAAGGGCTCAAGAATTCGGTGCGTCCCTCGTAGGGAAGCGTCTCCTCGGCCGGATCGAGGATCTGTACCAAGTGGCCGGTCGCACCCTCGGCTGCGAGCGCTTCGATGTGGGCGCGTGTTGTCGCGATGGGGTCGAGGAAGTCGCTGAATAAGATGGTGCCCGAAAAACGCGTCAGCCGCGCCTTGGGTGGTTGAGAGGGGGTGAGCGCCGCCGTGCCCTCTTGCGTGGCGATGGCCTCTGCGATCGCCCCCGTGGCCCTGCGACTAGCGGTTGGTTGCGTGAGACCTAAGAAGGCCACGCGCTCACCGCCGCGAACCAGGAGTTCGGTCGCAGCAAACATGAGCACCACGGCGCGATCGCGCTTGGTCGTGTCGGCGAGATGGCTTTGGAAGTCCATGGACGGCGATAAGTTGGGCCATAGCCAAACAGTATGCGCCGCCTCCCATTCACGCTCACGCACATAGAGATGGTCGGAGCTTGCCGAACGCCGCCAGTCGATCAGTTGGGCGGCATCGCCCGATTGGAATTGGCGGAATTGCCAGAACGTCTCGCCTGGCCCGGCACGGCGTCGGCCATGAATACCGTGCGCGACGGTCTGCGCAATGCGCTTGGCGTCGATAAGGATGTCAGGCAGCCGATCGGCGAGACCGTGCGCTTCGCGCTCTAAAGTCAGGATCCCGGTGCGCCGGTTGCGATCCTGACGCGCTTGCACGGAGGCGTTCTCCATTGCTTACTCCACCGCTGCCACGAGCCGGGAGATCACGGCGTCCAGGCTCTGCCCTTCAGCGCGTGCAGCAAACGTCAATGCCATACGGTGCTTGAGCACAGGCTCCGCAAGCGCGAGCACGTCCTCGATCGAAGGCGCAAGGCGACCGTCAATGAGCGCTTTGGCACGGACAGCCAGCATGAGCGCCTGGCTGGCGCGCGGGCCGGGCCCCCAGGCAACGAGGCGATCGGTCTCCTCGCTGGCGTCGGTTCCAGGGCGCGCGGCGCGCACGAGCTTTAAGATAGCGTCGACGACTTTGTCGGGCACCGGGATCTGGCGCACGAGTCGCTGAATAGACTGCGACTCGGTGGCCGTGAGGATTGTTTCCAAGCGGCGCTCGTCGGTGCCGGTGGTGGCAAACAGCATGCGGCGCTCGGCACCAAGGTCGGGGTAGCTTACGTCGATCTGCAATAAGAAGCGGTCGAGTTGCGCCTCGGGCAGCGGGTAGGTGCCTTCCTGCTCCAAAGGGTTCTGCGTTGCCAACACGTGGAAGGGTGCCGGCACGTCGTGGCGTGCACCGGCCACGGTGACATGATGCTCCTGCATGGCCTGCAGTAGAGCCGACTGCGTCTTTGGTGATGCGCGATTGATTTCGTCCGCCATCAGAAGCTGGGTGAAGATAGGCCCCTTGATGAAGTGGAAGGAGCGGCGCTCGCCGGGCCCATCCTCTAAGACTTCCGAGCCGATGATATCGGAGGGCATGAGGTCCGGCGTAAATTGAATACGCTTTGCATCAAGACCCAGCACCGTTCCCAGCGTCTCAACGAGGAGCGTTTTCGCCAGACCCGGCACACCGATCAGAAGGGCATGGCCGCCGGACAGGATCGTCACGAGCGAACGCTCGATCACAAGATCTTGGCCGAAGATAACGGAGGCGGCCGCTTTATGTGCGCGTTGCACGCGCTCTGCCGCCGCCTCAAGGCGGGGCACAATATTAGCGTGGGTCTCGGTGACTGTACTCATGATGGCAATGGCTCACTGGTCAGTTTGGGGGAACGTCGGTCTGGAGGGCATAAAAATCAACGATTGAGGCCGCGATACGCCGGGTCAAGTGAATGTTACGTTAGTACGTGGGTCCGGCATCGCATCCACCGAAAGTTGAGGGATATGCCCAGCAATTCTGGGGTCCGGCAGGGCTCCCGCTGAGAAAGCTCCGTCCGCCCCTCCGGAAAGTGTCGCGCGGATACCTCCCCTTTGGCAATTGGGCTAAACCGATGAGCCGGACTGCTCATGGGCTGAGCTGGTGAAATTGGACGCTTATGGATTGCAGAAAAGTGGATGAAAGCAACAACATCGGAAGGCTTGCGGCCCTGCTAAACGACGTGCGCGATCGTGAGCCGCCACCCGTTGAGCGCTGGGATCCGCCCTACTGCGGCGACATCAGGCTGAAGATATGCGCCGACGGGACCTGGGTCTATCGCGATAGCCCCATCAGGCGGGAGGGGCTCATCAAGCTGTTTGCTAGCGTGCTGAGCAAAGATGTCGACGGGCGTACGCACCTCGTTACGCTCGCTGAGAAGGTTGACGTGGAGGTCGAAGACGCGCCGTTCCTGGCGGTCGAAATGGAGGTGTACGGCAGTGGGACCGGACAAGAGCTGATCTTTCGAACAAACGTCGACGACATCGTGCGCTGTGGTCCGGAGCATCCGTTGCAGTTTTCGGTTCAAGAACGACGCGGCGGGCTCAAGCCATATTTGCACGTACGTGGCCGCCTCGAAGCCTTTGTCACGCGTGCACTATGTTACGATCTCGTTGCGCTTACGGCGGAGGTGAAGCGTGGCGGTCAGCCAGTGCTCGGCCTGTGGAGCGGAGGCAAATTCATTGCGCTGCACGCCGATGGGCACGTCGAAAGTGCGCGCAGTTGATCACCTGAATGCCAGTCGGTACGCCCCGCAGAGATTCGATATTAGTGCACAGTGAACTCGGCACCGATGAGGTGCACCTCTGCCGGTGCGATGAGGTTATGGTGGGCGATGGTGACCTTATAGAGTTTGCCGTCGAGCTTCGCGGTCCAGAAAGCGAGGAAGTCCTTGAGCTTGGGAAATCGTGGGTGGAGGTCGTAGTCCTGCCAGATGTAGCTCTGCAGCAGGGCTGGATGATCTGGCAGATGGTAGAGGATCTCTGCCGTCGTCAGGCTGTAACCCTTCATAAGGGCGGCAAGCTCAGAATTGGCCATCGTCTTCTCCCTCGATCAGACGCCCCCCGATCGCGACTCGACGCTTGAGTCCTCGTAGAGGATATGTGAGTGAAGAAGGAGCGCAACGAATTTATTGCTGATCCTCAAGGTGCTAGCAGCATCCACTCAGGTCTGCTGATATGGCGGATTGGGGCGCGCTAGACCCGAACGCCAATGGGGTAAATTTGCGCGCGAAACAACGCGTAACGGGTGTTTGGCGGTCGGTACGAAGTCTTGGCGAACCATGCTCGAGATTGCGCTGACAAGTTTCACAACGTTCTTCGCCACTATCGGGCCGGTGCAGGCAGCTGTGTTGTTTGCGACACTAACGCCGAAAATGACGGTGCGGGCACGCGCCGCCATCGCGGTGCGCGCCACGGTGATTGCAAGTCTCATCCTATTGATCTTCACGTTTCTGGGTCAGCCGGTGCTCGATCAGCTCGGCGTGACAATTCCCGCCTTGCAGACCGCTGGGTGTATCATTCTCTTGATCATCGCGCTTGACATGATCTTTGCGCGACCGACGAGCGCCTTCAAGCTAACCCAAATGGAAGATGCCGAGGCGCAAACGAAAGATGACATTGCCGTCTTTCCGTTGGCCACGCCGCCGCTCGCCGGCCCTGGCGCGATGAGTGCCGGCATTCTTCTGGCTGCCAACGCTGAGGGGAACGTTGCCGCTCTCCGCGTTATAGTTGCCGCACTGCTCGCCGTCATGGCGATCACGCTTGCGCTGCTTCTACTTTCTCAGCAGCTCAACGCCATGATCGGCATCACGGCACAGCGCGTACTGATGCGGGTGTTCGGCATCCTGCTTGCGGCAATCGCTGTGCAAGCCGTGTTCAGAGGCGTCGGCGCCAGCGGGTTCGTCTAGCGGGCGGACGGAGGGTAGGCGTCAATTCTGCACGCACCTTAGGCCAGAGTTAACCAAAGTTGTTCAGGATTGGGGCGGTTGTGTCGGTAAAGAGGTTGTGTTGCGATGTCGTTGTTGAGTGCCGGCGGTTGGCCGGGGAGTGCCCGCAGAGCGCTTGCGCAAATTGCAGTGCTAGTGACGGCTGTCGTGGCGAGCGCGTGCGCCTCCACAGCTCCCGTTGTCCAAAGCACAGACGAGTATGCGCCGGTTGCGGTTAGCCGCTTTGCCGGGCTTTCGCCGCGACCGTGGGTCGAGACAGAGGATGATGGGCGCGAAGCGCAGCTCCCGCCGCGCAGGCGGCTTCATCCGTCTCCGGACGATCCCATAGAACACTTCAGCCCCAACTATGGCTCACTGGAGTCAGCGCCGGTTCCATCGCAGTGGACCGCCACAGTTGTGCGCGAACGCGCTTAACCAGTTACATGGTCGAGAAAAGCGCTATTTTTCGCGGTTTTTTGGGCCGATGGGTGCGCGTCCTGGAAATCTATCGTCCCCGCTATCATCTATTTAAGCCCGCATTCCCCAAGTAGACGCCGGATTTCTGCTGCGCTACTGGCGTAATTCCGTTACGATTCAGTCGTTTGGGGCTATGATTTGGGGGCAGTCTTGTCACACCCTGCGCATACCTCTCCGCTTTAGTCCGGTTCAATAGGAGACACCTTCGAATGCCAGGCATTCGTGGGTGTCTTGAATGAGGCGACGCATCGTGAGTGGTTGTCTTGCCACCATGTTTTCGAGACATCGCGCTGATCCACCCCCAGTGAAGTGGTCCGACTCGAAGTATGGGTTTTAGCCCTGAGGAGGACTG
>JAAERO010000162.1 GCA_024230315.1 Hyphomicrobium sp. | reverse complement strand
TCACCTTTCTTCGACAGAAGCTCAAGCCGCCTGTCGGAATCGAAAAACCCAATCTGCGCCATCGTGCCCCGCCCGAATCAATCTGTCAGGCATCAGACTCGCATAAATCGGAGTATGGGTTGTTTTTCGAGGTGCCCTACACAAAACGCGGCAATCCTCAGCCACGCCATTGAGTGACGATATCGGAGAGCGCCGGCCGCTCGCGTTCGCCTGATCTTTCGACGGGTGTGCCGATATTGATAAAGCCCGCGACCCGCTCGTTGTCGGCAAGGCCTAGTGCCGCGCGCACTTGCGGGTCATAGGCGATCCACTCGGTGATCCAGGACGCACCGTAGCCCATCGCGTTCGCGGCCAGACAGAGACTGAAGCAGCCCGCACCCGCCGACAGGACCTGCTCCCACTCCGGCGCACCCCGACGCTCGATAACGTGTGAGATAGCAGCAACGACGATTGGCGCCCGCATCAAACGTTCTCGCTCCGTCGCAAGACGCATCTCCGACGGCGCCTTCGTCTCCACGGCGATACAAGCTTGCGCAATGATCTCTCCAAAGCGCGCCCGTGCATCGCACTCGAAGACGATGAACCGCCATGGAACAAGCTTCTTGTGATCGGGGACACGCGCAGCGATCGTCAAAATGGTTTCAAGCTCAACGGGGGTCGGCCCCGGAGGGCCGAGCTTGTCGGGCTTCACCGAGCGGCGCGTGGAGAGCAGCTCAATTAGGGGATTGTCCATGATTTTACTCGTAGCGGGAGGCTCGCCGCCTGCGCTAGCCCAAATTCGTTGCAGGCTCAACGCCAAAGGGGCCGTAATATGCCGCCATAATTATCATGCAGATGATTGTGCTAGAGTGCCCCGACTCCATACGTCCCTGCCTTAGGATCACGGACACCGCATGCCCAAACACTTGATCCCGCTCGGCTTGAGAGTTCTGCTTATCGCCATGTTCAGCGGCGCGGGCGCAACCGTTGTGCACGCAGCTGATGAGGCACCGACTGCTGTAATCCTGCTTGACGGGTCTGGTTCCATGTGGGGCCAAATGGCCAGTGAGAAACGGGCGAAGTTCGATGTTGCGCGTGACGTGTTGAACAAGGCGCTGCCACGCATCAAGCCTGAAGTGCGATTGGGGTTGGCATCATTCGGACATCGCCTAAGATCCAACTGTCGCGACGCGCAGCTCATCGTGCCGCCTGCGCCCGACAATCTGGAGCAGATCATCGAGCCGCTCAACAGAATGAACGCCACGGGCAAGGGACCGCTGGTCTTAGGCTTGCTCGAGGTGGCCGAAGCCTTGGACACATCGGACTCGGCTAACATCATTCTTATCCATGACGACGTTGACAATTGCGGGCAAGACGTCTGCTTGATCGCCAGGGCGATCGCCAAGTCAAACCCAAAGCTTGCCGTACATGTGGTCGGCCTCGGACTGGAAAAGTCGAAGATCAACGCGATGCACTGCCTGCCCAAACTCACGGGCGGCAAGCACTACAACGTGCCCAATGCTAAGGGGCTAGCCTCCGCACTCGATCAGATCATCACTCTCGCCCACCTGGAACGGGGGACCGAAGCCACCACAGCCGACAAGACTGCGCCGAACGCCCCGTCACAGGCCCCAACGGCGAAAGGTGCCCCCGGCCTCTATTTGACGGCCACGCTGAAGCCGAAAGGCGAGCCTCTCCAGAGCCCAGTACAATGGCGTGTGACGAAAGCCGGCGATGACGGTGATTTCGTTCGAGAGGCGACGGCACCGGGGATTACTGAAAAACTGCCGCCGGGAGCTTACGACGTGGAAGCAAAGCTCGGCCTTGCCACCGTTCGCCAGCACGTCAAGGTGAAAGGCGACGCGCCGACGCTAGTTCGCGTCAACTTGAACGCTGGCGTCCTCAAGATGCTGGCGCGCGCCGCGAGAAATGCGCAGCCGTTGCCCGGTCCGGTCTTTACGGTTACCGCCGCTGCAGACGATGCCGCCACGAGCAAGACAGGCGCGCCAATCTGGATCGGCCGTCAGTCGCAACCAGAGATCGTGCTCCCTGCGGGCAACTATGTTATTCGCGCCCAGGACGGCCCCTCCTACCAGGAGAAAACCGTGGTGGTTTCACCCGGTGCCGCCACCACCTTCGATGCCGCGCTTGCAATCGGCCGTCTGAAGCTGTCTGCCACGCGTGAGCGGGGCGATGGTGAGCCGATGACCGAAGGCGTCACCTTTCTTGTCTACGAGGACGACCCGGGATCACCGGCTGGTCGCAAGGAGGTGGCGCGCTCTGGGGCAGCGTCACCAACGTTTACGCTACCCGCGGGGGCCTATTATATTACGGCGCGTACGGCCACCGCCGAAGCGCGCGAACAAATTGCCATCAGCGCCGGCGACATCGTGAATCGTATCCTACCGTTGGGCCTTTCGCGCGTGAAGCTTACCGCAACACTCGATGGTGCGCCGCCTCCGGCAAAAATGCCGCTCGTCTTCAAGGTCGTGCGCATCGACGGCAAAGCGCAAGAGGTCGCGCGCACTGTCGCAAACAACCCCGAGTTCGAACTCTCGCCAGGTCAATACCGTCTTGAGGCGCATTTGGGGGCAATGAACGTGAAGGCCGCCCAGGAGCTCATGCTTGCCGCCGGGCAAACGCAAGACGTCAAGCTGAAACTAGAGGTTGGTCGCGTCACGTTGAAACTTTCCGGCGACCAATCTGGTTTCGGGACCGGAGATGTCTTCTGGGAAATCAAAGACGACAACCAACATACCGTACTGCGCACCAGCCGGCCTCAGCCCACCGCTCTTCTGGCCCCTGGCCGATACGTCATTGAATCGGAAACGCGCGACAAGAAGTTCCGAACAGCCTTTGAACTAAAGGCTGGTGACGACCGTACACTAACGGTTGGCCCGCAATAGCAGGACAACGGCTCACTCCGCCTGCGCCAGTCATATTTCGACCATTCTCCTGAGCCGTTCATCGGCAGATGCGTATCACTGGTGAAGTGGGACTTCTGGTGGGGCAGTGATGGCGAGAATCCTAAAGACTATGAGATTGCCGATCCCATTACGCGCCATCATGGCGGCGGCATTCGTGCTCGGCCTGCTCATGCCTGCAAACGCACAGGATTCGGGCAACTGGAGCACTGACTTGGAATTGCGCGGAGCCTTTCCGGCGATGCCGGGCGACGATGCCAAGACGCCGCCGGACAATTCCGCGCCCACCAATACGACGGTCATTCCACGTACCCCGACCGGCCCATCGGCGCAATCAGGAGCGGCGAGCCGAGTAAAGCTTGTCGCCCTACTTACAGCGGACGGTCAGTACATCGATAATGGAATTGTCTGGCGCGTCTACGATGGCGCAAACGCACCCAACGAAAATAGCACCCTGCTGAAGACCGAGCACACTGCAAGCCCGGTCCTCAAGCTAGAGCCCGGCGACTATATCGTGAATGCCGCATTCGGCCGTGCCCACCTAACGCGAAGGATCACAGTAAGGCGCGGCACAACCACAACAGAGCAGTTCGTTCTGAACGCCGGCGGCTTGCGCGTGAAGGCACTCGTTGAGAACGCAGCGCCTGTGCCCAATTCCGTGACATACGACATCTTTTCGGATGAGCGCGATCAGTTTGGCAAGCGTGCCCGGGTCATGAGCCGGACGAAGACGGATCTCATCGTTCGCCTTAACGCCGGCATCTATCACATCGTCTCAACCTATGGAGACGCCAACGCGACGGTGGACGCTGACGTCACGGTCGAGGCCGGAAAACTCACAGAGGCCATAGTGACGCACGCGGCTGCCCGCGTCACCTTCAAGCTTGTGACGCGCGCGGGCGGCGAAGCGTTGCCCGACACCCAGTGGACTGTACAGACGACCGAGGGCAAAATCATCAAGCGGAGTGTCGGCGCCTTGCCCACCCACATCCTCGCGCCTGGCACCTACACGATCATAGCCCGATCTGGGGCACGCGCCTTTAAGCGCGAATTCACACTGGCAAGCGGGGATATTGCCCAAGTCGAAGTGCTGATGCGATAGGCGGCACTGGCCGCATCGCGCGCCCTAGAGCAAGGTCGTTCTTGGTGGAATCGCTCGCCAAGTCCCGGAGGTGTCTGCCAAGAACGTGAATCTTACTCTAAATCAAAAGTGTAGAGACTGATTTACGTTTCACTTGGACGCAATTCGCGCCTCCAAAGTGAAACGATCAGGCTCTAGAAATCAGTCAACACCCAATCCGTCGGACATCCATTGCGCAACATGCGCGCCTCGACCGACTCATGGTCGCCGTGTTGTTTCAACTCAACGAAGAGTGCGCGCGCGATCTGCCAATGCTCACAGGCGGTAGTAAGATCGCCATCCTTGTGGGCAAGATCTCCAAGCACCACCCGGGCCCGGGCATGGACTTCGCCCTGATTGGCCGTCGCCGCGTCGCGAATGCTTCTTTGCAACAACACCAGGGCTTTGGCGGTCTCGCCGGTTTCGATCATGCGCTGCGCCAGGACGTAGCAGAGGCTCGGCAGCTTGTTAGCCTGCCCTTTCGCTTCTGCCTCGCGAATGGCCTTCTCGATAGAAGGCGTATCAAGGCCGGAGCTGACTTCGGTCAAACTCTGTGACATAAATGGCACCCCACCTACAGGTGCTTTGCGGCGACGCTTCCAGGCAGCAAGAACGACGAGCAGCGCGGTTACGCAAACGAGGATCCAGGCAGTATCGACCTGCGCAAGTAACTCCCTCATCGTCATGCCCCATGATTACTTTGACCTATGGGACTTAACGCGCCCGTTTGGGTTTGTCGCGCGCTGCGCTCAGTACATTAACGAAAAGGTATTGAGTACATGAGCCCGCCGCTGGTCCACAGATCGTTGAGGCCACGTTCGAGTTTCAGCGGCGATTCCGCTCCTACGGTTCGCTCGAAAATTTCACCATAGTTGCCGACGTTCTTGACGATCTGATAGGCCCAGTCGCGCGGCAAGCCCAGCGCCTGACCTAGATTGGCCTCTAGCCCTAGAAGCCGGCGCACTCGGGGAATCGTGGAGGTGCGCCTGGCGTCGACGTTATTGCTACTCAATCTCAACTCCTCCGCCGCAATGAGCGCCATGAGAGTCCAGCGCACTACCCCGAACCATTGCTCGTCGTCATCACGTACGGCGGGGCCCAAAGGCTCTTTTGTGACGAGCTCGGACAAGATGATGTGATCGTCAGGTTTTGCAAACTTGCTGCGCGCGAGCGCGAGCGCAGTGACATCCCCCGTCAACACGGTACAGCTGCCCGCGGTGTAGGTCTTCACAAGGTCGCCCCAATTCTCCTGAGCGACGGCACGATATCGCATGCCCTTCGCGCCGAAGAAATCAGCCACGGCCTGCTCGCCCCCGGCACCGGGAATTACGCATACGGAAGCGCCGGAAAGCTCAAGCACGCTTGTCACTGCGTTTCCGCGACGCACAAGGAAACCCTGGCCATCATAGAATAGGACGCCGGTAAAATGCGCACCGAGCTCAGTGTCGCGGCTTAATGTCCATGCGGTGGACCGCACTAAAACATCCACGTCTCCCGACTGCAGTGACTTGAACCCCTCATTGGAATCCAGCGGCCAGAACTTAACGGCGTCCTTTGTAGCAAAGATAGCGGCAGAGAGCGCAGAGCAGAACTCCACATCAAGGCCCGTGCGCTCTCGCTCCTCGTCGACCTGCGAGAAACCGGGCTGATCCTGGCCGATCCCACACAAGACATGGCCCCGGGACCGGATTGACTCGAGTGTCGTCGCATCGACGCTGTAGGCTCCAAACGCTGACAGGAGCACACCTAACCCAATAGCTGCGGCAATCGAGCGGCGAGAGTGCGGAGATTTTATCATCACGTTACGTTTCAGTGTGGGACCGCGCCCATGAAGGCGCAAGGGACAGAATGCAGCAGCAAATCGGAGGGTGATTACGGAGGCGGCCCGGCACGTGGCGCCGCGGGTACAAATCCCCCCTAATGGGCAACCGGTCAAGGCCTTGACCGGACGCAAAGTTTGCGCCACACGGAGCGGCTTACCGCGGCGAACAGGATCCGCCCAATGTCAGCTTCCGACAAGAAACATCGCGACAAGAAGTCCCGGCACCGCCCTGCCACCGAGGTGGTTCATTTGGGGCGCGACCCTGCGACCGCACACGGATTCGTGAATCCGCCCGTCTATCGCGGATCGACCGTGATTTTCCCCACGGTCGAGAAACTTTGGAAGCGTGACCAAGAGTACACTTACGGCCGAACGTGCACGCCGACCGTCAAGGCGCTTGAGGAGGCAATCGCGCAAATTGAAGGCGGCGTGGCAACGGAGCTAACCGCATCGGGGTATCAGGCCGTCAGTACCACAATTTTTGCCTTCGTTGAATCCGGCGATCACATCCTGGTCTCCGACAGCGTTTACTATCCCACGCGCCGGTTCTGCGACCGCCTATTGACCAAGCTCGGCGTTGAGACGACGTACTACGATCCCGTAATCGCCGCTGGCATCGACAAACTCGTGCGACCCAACACGCGGCTGATCTTTACGGAGAGTCCGGGCTCGCAGACCTTCGAGGTACAGGACATCCCCGCCATCGCCGCGGTCGCCAAGAAGCGCAAGTTGTGGCTGCTCCTCGACAATACCTGGGCAAGCCCGCTCTACTTTAGACCATTCGACCACGGCGTCGACGTGTCGATCCAAGCAGCAACCAAGTACATCGTGGGCCATGCGGACGCCATGCTGGGCGCCATCACCTCCAATGAGCGGGCCGCCAAGCTCGTCGCGAACGCAAAGGATGTCTTGGGCGTGTGCCCCGGCTCGGAGGAAACGTATTTGGGCCAGCGCGGCCTGCGCACGCTCGCCACGCGCCTGGCGCAGCATCAAAAATCCGGGTTGGAGATGGCGCGCTGGCTCGAGGCCCGTCCCGAGGTTGCGCGCGTACTGCATCCAGCACTCCCCAGCCACCCGCAACATGAGATCTGGAAACGCGATTTCCTCGGCGCATCAGGCTTGTTTGGCGTCATCTTGCAGCCCACGAGCAAGAAGGCCCTGGCCGCGATGCTCGACAATTTGGAGCTTTTCGGCATGGGCTTCTCGTGGGGTGGCTATGAAAGCCTCGTCATCCCCTTCGACCCCACCTCCTACCGCACGGCCACTCGCTGGCAGGCCGAGGGGCCCGCGTTGCGCCTTCATATCGGCCTGGAGGACGTTGAGGATCTCAAGGCCGACCTTGAGGCAGGCTTCGCGCGACGGGCAGGAGCCAATTGAAGACCCACCGAGAACCGGTGGTCATCAGTCATTGAAAAGAGCCGTCGGCTTCAACTCGGAGCACAGTGACCAGTACCCTACGGCGCAACACGCTCGACAGGGACGTATTCCCTATCAATTGCGGTAGGCGCGGTCGATGTTCTTGACCTTGTCGAAGTTTTTGGCGTCGTCGAGGTTTTTCATGGCACCAACGCGGGCCGAGTTGACGTCAGCGCCATCGAAGTTCGCGCCCTTGACGTCGGCACCTGTCAGGTCGGCACCAGCAAGCTCGATGCCCCTGAGATTTGCGCCAATGAGAATGGCGTTCCGCAAAGACGCGTACTCCATTAGGGCGCGAGCCATATTGGCATTCTTGAAGGAAGCCCCGTCGAGTTTGGCGCTGCTGAATTCGCCACGCATCAAACCCATAGACTGGTTGGTCTCGTCGGGAGAGAGATCCGCTCCGTCGAAGCGTGCATTTACCAGGCTCCCCTTCGAGAAGTTGCCGGCGACCCGCGCCTTGGAAAGGTCTGCGTTGTCGAGCTTGGCGCCAACGAGCTGGGTGCCAAAAAGGCTCGCACCCTTAAGGCTTGCGCCCGTAAGGTCGGCATTCAGCGCCCAAGCCTGATCGAGAACGACGCCGTCGAGATTGGCGCCGGCGAGGTTTGTGCCCATGAGGCGTGCCGTCTGCAGATTTGTACGCCGCAGATCCATATTGGAAAGATCAAGGCCGTTGAGAGCCTTTGCACGCAGGTCCAACACCTCGCCGGGGGCAAGTTTTGCAATTGCCGCTTCAATGTCGGCCCGGCTCATCTCCGCCATAGTGAAGGCATCGGACTTGAGGTCGACCATGTCGATCATGCTTTGTGCCGAGGCGCCCGCGAATGGAGCCACGGCGATCAAGCCCGCCAAGAGTGCAATCTTGATTTTCATTGTGTCCTAACCAGTCTTTCTTCTCGTGCATATAGTCATAGTCTTGTGGAGCGCCCAGGCGAGATAGCCGGCTACACTGCGACCACGAGTTGAACACCGGCAATGATAATGCCCGGCACCTCGCCAGGGCTCGGTGCAACGCCATCGCAGAAACATAAGTGATCCTCAGAAAGGAGGTATGTGACCAAAGTCACCAATCACGCTAAAATATACTGGTGGCTCCCTACGCTGTCGCGGATGCCCGACCCGGAGCGGCCCAGACCGGACCGGCCCAGACCGACGTTAAACGGCCACTTTCGAGCCATCGAGAATTTGAAGCAACTTATACGTGATGCCCTGCGATGCCAAACCAAGCCTTGATCGACCGTTGGATCGAGCTTTTTCCCGGGCTCGAGAACTTGGACGCTGAGCACCTCGCCACGGCGCGGGGAGCGATCCGATTTGCCCAACTCGCGTCTGGCGGCGTCGCGTACCACCAGGGTTGGGAATGTCCCAACTACGTCATGTGTATCGAGGGCACGACGCGCGTTTTCAAATCATCGGGCTTGGGGCGTGAAATTCTGATCTACAAGGTTGGCCCTGGAGAGACCTGCGTTCTAACGACATCCTGCCTCATGGTAGGAGGCACTTTCCCTGCTGAGAGTGTGGCTGAAACGCCTGCTCGTCTAGCTTGCTTGCTTGCTTGCCTGCCTGCCTGCCTGCCTGCCAAGACATTTCATCCCGCATTCCCCAAGTAGACGCCGGATTTCTGCTGCGCTACTGGCGTAATTCCGTTACGATTCAGTCGTTTGGGGCTATGATTTGGGGGCAGTCTTGTCACATCTTGCGGGTGAAAGCGAAAGCAGTCGTCTTGAGCTGGATTTTGACCGTCGCGTGAAGCTGGAATTCCAAGGTTGCCGGATCAGTTCTGACGGTAGGCTGCTGCTGTTTCGCGAGCTTGATGAGGCTTGCGGCCTGCTTGAATTTGCTGGAACCAAATTGCACGATCCACG
>JAAERO010000161.1 GCA_024230315.1 Hyphomicrobium sp. | reverse complement strand
TCACCTTTCTTCGACAGAAGCTCAAGCCGCCTGTCGGAATCGAAAAACCCAATCTGCGCCATCGTGCCCCGCCCGAATCAATCTGTCAGGCATCAGACTCGCATAAATCGGAGTATGGGTTGTTTTTCGAGGTGCCCTACAGTAGAGCCGTGTTCCCATGCCTTCGCTTCATTCGAGGTCTCGTGCGTCCTGGCTCACCCGAACCGATGAGCCCCATCCACACGCCTGTCTGACGACGACATCGATCGCCGCGCTGAGCTTCTCAATGTGGCCGAGCCACAGCAGCGACCATTGATCTATATCAATTCAGCGACTTGCCCATGCGAGTTTTTCGGATGATCAATTCGCGCCCAATTTACGATCCCGACGTACAGCTCCGTCGCTGGGGATATGAAACAGGTCATGCTCGTAGCGCATTAAAGCCCTCATGGCAGTTAAGACAAACACCACGCCGCCCACAATGGCGATCAGCGCCCCGATCCCATGCAGGTACATGCCTAGGACGGCACCGTCGACAAGACTGTCAATGACGCCCGGTGTCTTTCGAGGCGCACCGTAGCCGCCAGCCCAGAAGAGCCCCACGCACGCGATAAGCTGACCGATACCGAACAGTAGTATTTGTCCCCGAATGACCCAGTTCTGCGGGAGCGGGCGCCCGATAATCGGCAGGAAACACCTGAGAAAAAGCCCCATCAGAGCTAGATTCACACCGGCGATCACGCCGTGATAGTGGGCCGGCGTGCGGGTGTCGGATCCGGTGATGAGAAGCCCCATGATGCCGCCGACGCCGAAGACCACCGCGGACAGGACTAAGGCCAGGAAGGCTGGGTCGTGCCATGGCAGCGCCCCGCGACGGCGTGCCGCGAGCACACCGATGAGACCGCCGACAGCAATGATTAGTGACGGTACGGCTAACACGAACTGCAGCCGGCGGAAGGCTTCCGTCTGCCACACTGAGAACGGCTCGAAGACCTTGTAGAGGAAGGGTGCCGGCAGCGTGAACACGGCGAGAAGCACGATCGACAAGCGAAATATGTCCGTGTCGAACGACCTTTCGCCGAGCGATGTGCGAATGAGGGTAAACCAGCCCGTAAGCATCATCAGTGCGTAGAGGAACTGCAGCACGTGGCCACCGCCCCAGAAGAGCCGCTCATGGAAGGAACGCGAAGGTTCCGAGCCCCACGAGAGCCACAGCGCCGCCGCGATGCATACCAGGGCGACGAAGTAGATCACCGCGCCAGCACTCATTGCCAGAGTAAGGGGCCTTAATTCTCGAAACGGCAGTGAGACGTTTGCGAGCAGCCTCGCGGCCGGTAGGGCGATGCCAATCGCGAGAAGTGTGAGGCCAAAGTAATATGAGCGGTGAACGATAACCGGAATGTAGTTGTTGAGCGATGCGACGCTGTCACCGAGAAAGACGGGTGCGAGCAGAAACGGAAAGGACATCGCCACCAGATTGGCGCCGGTCGATCCGAGCGCGGCGAACCGGGGCTTCCGATCGGAGTTGTCGAAAGTCGCTATTGAGGCCATGAGGGCGAAGGCAGCGAGGAACCAGACGACGAGCGAAAAGATCACGTGAATGACGAGCCCCTTGGCGAAGAAACCAAGAACCCAGGGGAATATCTTCTCGATACCCGGCAGACGGGAAACGGCAAGCATGAGCGCAAAAACGCCGGCAAGAGCGAGCGATGCGACGGCAAGTGTCGCCCATGTTCTCAGTTCGCTGCGTACGATCCAATGGCGCTCTGCAGCGCTTAACCCATGAGCGATACTCTCAGCTGGCGCATCGTACACAGAATCCGTCATGGCGCGATCGCCTTGTCGGGCCAGACGTGAATGGTCATCACGTAAACGACGATGCCTGAGACGGCGACGAACATCCAAATCCTCCAGGCCCAGGGCGCGAGCCTCCGGTGCGCCTCAAGTTGGCCACTCAGTGCGCGATAGACGACAACCGGCACGAGAGGCGCCGCGATCACCGCCACCACGATGTGCATGATGAGGATTGAGAAGTAGATCGGCCTGATAATCCCGTAGCCGCCGAACTTAGCGAGGCCTGCGCCGAAGTGGTACGCGAGATACAACACCAAGAAGGCCACGCCCAGTGCGACAGCGACTAGCATGCACTTCCGGTGCGTCTCCTTTCGCCCGCTGCGGATCGCCACATACCCGCTCGCAAGCGCAGCGATCGTCGAGATGTTGATTGCCGCAAGCACGTGGGGCAGAACTTCCTTTAAGGCCATGAGCGTCAAGGGCCGTAGTTGATGATCTTGTAGACGATGCTCACGTACATAAAGCCGGAGAGCGCCAGGAACGCGGCAAGCGCGATCCACAGGTGGATCCTTTTTCCCCGTCTGTAAGTCGGCATGACCTGCAACTGTTCCTCCTGTGGGTGCTCGCACTCGGCTCACCTTGGCGCCGCTGCCGAAGGGCTCAGCGCTCAGTTGTAGTTGTAGGGTGTCCAACTCTCGTCCACTCGAACGGGCCTCTGGAAGTTGCCGGGCCCTGGCGGGCTTTCGGTGTGGGTCCACTCAAGTGACTTCGAGTTCCACGGATTGGTGCTGACTTTGGGGCCGCGGAACGCCGCGTAGATCCAGCCGACGATCATCAAGGTGACGCCTACGGCGACAAGGGCAGAGCCGAACGTAGCGATCAGGTGGTAGGGCTCGAACTCGGGGAACATCGCATAGTCCCAGTAGCGCCGCGGCATGCCTTTGATGCCGATGAGGAAGAGCGGCAAGAAAGTCACCTGCGAACCGATCACCGTGAACCAGAACGCGATCTTGGCGATAGGAATGTCGGCCGAGCGACCCGTCATCTTCGGGAACCAATGATAAACGGCCGCGAACACGGCGAATGTCGCCATGAGCCCCATAATGAAGTGGAAGTGGGCGTGCACGAAGCTCGTCTCCGAGAGGTGCACAGTCAGCGACGTGATGGCGAGTGGAATTCCGGTCAGCCCCCCGGCCAGGATGAGAAACAGGCAGACGACTGCATACCACATGGAGACGTTGTAGGTGATCGCGCCCTTATACAGTGTGCCCCACAGCGAGATGAGTATCAGGCCCACCGGAACCGAGATCAAGAGCGTCGTCACCATCATGCCGATACTGATCCAGTTGGGCATGCCGGCAATATACAGGTGGTGGACCCAGACCTCGCCAGTGATGACGACGATGCCAAGGATGCCGCCATAGACCGCGGCCTTGTAATTGAAGATGTAGTTCTTGGCCTGGGTGGCGATGATGTCGAACAAGAGGCCGATCGCCGGCAGGAAGATCACATACACCGCCGGGTGCGAGTAGAACCAGAACAGGTTCTGGTATAAGAGCACGTCGCCGCCGCGCGTAGGATCGAAGAAACCGGTGCCGACGTACTTATCAAGCAAGAGCAGCGTAACGGCCGCAGCGAGCACTGGGACGAACACGATCTGGATCACGAAGGCGCCAAAGGTGGTCCAGACGAACATGTTCATCTTGTTCCAGCCCATCCCCGGCGCGCGCATATAGATGATCGTGATGAGGAAGTTCACCGCACCCAGGATCGACGCGAAGCCGATCAGGTGCACCGTGAAGACATAGAACGCGGTATTCGCCGAGGTCGTGATGGAGTAGGGGGGATAACCCGTCCACATGATGTCGGGCTTGTCCGGTATTACGAACGTCAACAAGGCCACCAGGATAGCGGCATAGAACAGCCAGAGAGAGAGAGCGTTGATGCGCGGGAAGGCGACATCAGGGGCTCCAATCATCAACGGCACCAGGTAGTTGGCGGCAAAGCCCGTGAGCGCGGGAATGAGGAAGGCGAGGATCATCGCCGCGCCGTGGAAATAGAGCGCCGCGTTGTAGGCTGCGCCCGTCGTCATCGTCTGGGCGAAGTCGCCGACGAAATAGTTGATGAGGCCAGATTCACCGGGCGACATCTGCTCAATGCGAATGCCGAGCCCCATGATGCCGGCGACGACGAAGGCGGCCATCGCGCCGACGAGGTACAGAATGCCGATCCGCTTGTGGTCAGTCGTGAAAATCCATTCCTTGATTCCCGAGCGTCTCGGTGCCGGCGCGAATTCAGTTGCAGTCGTCATTGCATCCCCTCCTTGGCGCCCTATTGGGCTGGTTCCACGTTAGCGCCGTCGTCGGCGGCCTGGGATTTGCGGAGCTCCGCCTTCTTCTTTCTTTCAAGCTTCTTCGAAAGCCACGCGTCGTATTCGGCCTTGGGCACCGCCCTCACCTTATTGTACATCTCGGCATGCGAGGTGCCGCAGAACTCCACGCACACGACCTGCGTCTCGAGCGGTTTTTCGGGATAGAACCAGAGATAGGTAACCCGCCCAGGCATCATGTCTTCCTTCAGGCGGTACTCGGTCAGCCCAAAGGAATGGATGACATCTTTCGACGTCATGCGGAGCACGATTGGCCGTCCGACCGGCACCACGAGTTCACTGTCGGTAATGCCGTTCCCGTAGTCGTACTCGAAGTACCACTGATACCCGGTGACTTTCACCTCCATGGCGTCGCGTGGCACCTGACGCTGGATGTTCCAGAGCGACCAACCCTTGGCGGCCAGGAAGAAGTCGTCGGCCATGAAGATTGCGGCCGGGACGAGCGCCCAGGCGAGCGCCATGTCGAGGTTCAGCGGCCGAGCAGTCCCGACGGCGCCCGGGCTCCTGGCCCGATACCGGATCAGCAGGTAGACGGCGACGATGGTGAACACACCACCTATGATCCAAAGATCCCAGAGGACGTCGTCCCACGTGTGATTCCAGGCTTCTGTCGGACTTTGGATCTCGCCCGTGGTCGCCTTCGCGAAGGCCGCTTCGCCTGAGAGCAGCAAGATTCCGAGCAGGTTTACGATCATTTCAAGCCGCTTCGGCATGACTTCCGTCCTTTGTGGGTTTCGTCCGTGTCGAAAATTTGTAGAAGAGCATCGACCCGAAAAGCGTCGCGAGGCCAATGCCCAACGCCCCAAGCCCGATAACGATGGGGATGCTCAGAACGTATTTTCCGTCTTGATAGCTGTAGCTGTAGCAGAGGCTCAGCGCGAAATTGATCACCTCGCCCGGCCGGAATTGGCCTTGCTTGGCATCGAGCAGGGCGAGTTCGACGTCGCGGCCTGACACAGACCCTTGGTAGAGGACTCTGATGAGCCGCCCCTCCGGCGAAAAGAAGAGGAAGGCGCCCGGATGCAGGAACACGCGATCCTCGGGCGACCAGAAAAACTTGAAGCCGATCTTCTCCGTCTGCGCCGCGAGGTCGGCCTCGCTCTTGAACGTCGCAAAGGTCCAGTGGTCGTTTAGTGGACCGACAAGATCGAGGTGCTTGCGGAAGGCGCCAGTCGTGGCCAGATTATCGTGCCGGTCGAACGACAGGGTCAGGATGCGGAAATCTGGGCCCGGCGCTACGATCTTGACGTCGTTGAGAAGCCCGGCCAGCGACGCGTTGATGAGCGAGCAGCTACCGTCGCAGGTATAGTAGGCGAGCACGAGAATGGTGGGCTTCCCCAGCATCTCCGCCCAGCGGAATTCTTTGCCATTCTGATCGATGAGGAGCGTTTGCCCGTCGATTTTGGCACCAAGCACCGCTTCCTCGTCGATCAGCATAATGTGGGGATCGAGATCCGATGCGGGCTTGCGGAAGTACTGCGCGTGTGCGTCATCCGCCAGGATCGCGCACGTGAGCGTCGCCACCACGAGACACGCTGCACTTGACAGAATGAAAGTCCGCATAAACTCACCCCCGCCCGGCCTCACCAGTAGTAGACTTGCGAGGCGACGAACAACCAAATGACATCCACGAAGTGCCAGTAGATGCCGGCCACCTTGACGAACATCTTGTTGACGTTGCCGACTATCATGCCGAACAGGATCGCAGCGAAGGCCAAGAGGCCGACCAGCACGTGCGCCCCGTGGAAGCCCGTGAGCGAATAGAACGCGGCCGAGTACTGGTTCGTGCCGGGTACGAACCCTTCGGCAAACAAGTGTACGTACTCGTAAGCGGTGCAGGCAAGGAAGCCGGCGCCGAGGATGATCGAGACGAGGAGCCAGACCAGGAACCAGCCTTTGCGCCCGTCGTTTAGCTTGTGCTCCCCATAGTGGTACGTGAAGCTCGAAGCGACAAGGAGGCCTGTCATAAAGAGCGGCAGCACGAGGTTGATGTGCGGTGTGCCTGCGGGCGGCCAGAGTTCTCCCGCCGCACCGCTCGAGATGCGCATCGTCCAATAGCTGGCGAAGAGCCCGAGGAAGATCAGGATTTCGCCGATGATGAACACACCGATGCCGACCGGCGAGACATTCGAGATTGCCGAATGCTGTGTCGCACCTTCGTGAATCCATTTCGCCACGCCGGCCAGCACGAGCGGCGTGCCAATGCCCGCGCAGATGATGGCGAGTAACGGCCGCTGATAGACGAAGTAGGCGCTGAACGCGAGCGGGATTAGAAACATCACGCCAAATGCGACCGCCATCGGCGCCCAGCTCACCTCCCAGTGGTGCTCGTGCGTTGCGCGTGCTTCACCCTGCACTACCTGCTGCATCCAGTGCCTCCTGCTGACCGTTTCTAATCCTTGTGGATTCCTGGGTCCGAGATTGGGGGGGGGTCGAATTGGAAGGGAAGTAAGCAGTCACCTGAAATCTAACGATTAGCGTATCGGGTGCCTTGATCCACGTCAAACTTCGAAGCTGGTGCGACGAAGTGGACGCGGGCGTCGCCTGCAGGGGCAGCTCAACAAATTGATCTAAATCAAAAAGTTGTGTGTCATCGACGCCACGCGGACGCGGAAATAGAGCCCCGCATCGCACTAATCACTAGATGCTTCGGTGATTTGTGAAAAAAGTATCGGGCAATGCACGCGAATCGCAGGCACGTCACGGAGGAGCATTGCTGCTTTCCGACTGCTGCAACGAGGACGGGGGACGAAGAGGTGAAACTGACGAGATTGTGGTTGGGAGCTTTAGCGATGCTTGTTGGTCTGGCGGGGGCTGGACCGGCCGCCGCAGGTGATCCGAATGGGAACTTCATGGTCCGCGTGCTTGGCACGGTCGTGGATCCCGATACTGATGTGCAATCGCTGACGTCTTCGACAGTCGGAGGTCCCATCGCCGGCGATGCCGACGTGAGCACCGAGGTCATTCCGGCTTTGACGTTGACCTACTTCTTCAACAAGAACTTGGCGCTGGAACTCTTCTGCTGCTTCGCCAAACATGACATCGACGGCAAAGGGGCTTTGGCGCCTCTTGGCAAGATCGCAGACACATGGATTTTCCCGCCGGCTTTGACCCTCCAATATCATTTTGACTCCATGGGTCACTTCAAACCCTATGTGGGCGCGGGCGTGCAGTACATCGCCTTCTTCGACGAAGGGACCGGGGCCAATGCTCTGGGCGCCACGAGTGTCGACATCGACAACGCCTTCGGTTTCACGCTCCAGGCGGGCGCAGACGTCTCCCTCGGTGGCGGGTGGGTTCTCAATGCCGACGTGAAGAAGACGTGGCTCAACACCGACGTCACATGGCGCAATGCCGGGGCTCTGGGCATCGTGCGGGCCGACGTGGATCTTGATCCCTGGATCTTCAGCGCCGGCCTCGGTTACCGGTTTAATCTTGAGGACGTTTTCGGACGCCGATCGGCGCCTCCTCCCCTGAAGTGAGTGCACAGCGAGCTTTGTTACTGGGTCCGGTCCATGCGCCGGGCCCTTTTGTTTTCGCGTGCGCGATTGAGCGTCCAGCGCAGGCCTGCCCTCACGATAAGGCAGACGATCTCACTCTCGTTTCGCTAACATTCAATGTGAGTTCATTTCTCTTTCGCGTCCGGTCAATAGAGTCGACTACATGCGAAACGGGCGTCGGTTCGACGATGCGCACCAACGTCCGTAACTACCACCCGCCCCTTCGGCGAGGGACGGTCTTCTGGGGGAGAACCCAAGAAAGCGTGGTTTCAGATCTATAGCGACGCTTAGCATTGGCTCATTTGAGCTGTGTCAACTCCCATCAGACAATAGGCACTTTTCGAACAAGCTCCGGAAACAGTCCGGACATGGCAGAGCCGATAGCGAACTATGGGGCCTGTGACCATCATTCTGGAACCCGTCGAGTACTGCGTGTCGTCAGGATCCGCCTTTAGGCCAAGTCGCAGCCTATTCCCACTTCCCTTGCTGACGCTTGCAAAATGCAGGGGTTGATCTGAGTCATTTTCAACTGCAGCTTTTCTCCTCATCTGATCGCTATGTCACAGATCGATCCCGAGCTGGCTCGATTGAACCGGCGCATTGCCGATCTCGAACTTCGCATAGCCGAGCAGAAAACGGGCGTGATGTGTGAGGGCGGCAAGGTCTTTGGCTCAGCCGAGGTGCTTGACCTGATGGCGCAAACGCTGGAGAGCTGGCGGCAGCGCAAACGAACCCTTCAGGACGAACGGGAAAAGGAACGGGAGGAATAGAGGCGGGTCATTTGTTCCAGGGCTTGAGCAAGCCTGGCGTGTGTCAAAATTAGAGTGAGTGTGACCCGCGACAACACAGGGCCCCAACCTTGAACAAGAGAAAAATGACAAGGCGCCTGTGCGCGCCAACAATCCACTGCCCCTGCTGGGTACACAATCTCGCGCGAGGTGCGCGGACCGGCGCGCTCACGGCCGCGGTCATGATCCTGTTCAGTTGGTCAGTGACCAGCAATGCTCAGGAACACGAACTGGGAATAGAGCCGAACCAGCAGGAATTGACAGTGTCCGATCCCGAGAATGGACAAGTCCTTGCACGCAAGCTTTGCGTCGCCTGCCATTTGATCGAAAATACCAACGACGGTGTCACACGGGCCGACGTTCCGAGCTTTTCGGCCATTGCCAAGCGACCCAATCAATCGGCAGAAACGTTGACCAATTGGCTTATGGCACCGCATGCACCGATGCCCGATCCTCACCTCACGCGAAAAGAGATCCGCAATCTCGTGGGCTATATCCTCTCTCTTAGGACGGCGCAGTAGCCGTCACTCAGGGCCGCGGGTTATGAGCTCTCCGGCGAGACCGCAACTGCGATCCGTCAGCACATGTTGGACAGATTGGGCTGATTGCCTAAGGGAGAGTTTCCGGCTCATCGTAGCCCCTGGAGGGTGTTTTCAGTCTGTGATCGGGCCCAGCTTTTCTATTCGGTGGCGGTGGTTTGTGTGTCATCTCCCCACTCTTTACATTTCGCCGGTTGGTCGCTCCCGCCAACCATGCCGAAGGCTCCATGTTTATTGGTGCGGACCGTCCTCACTCTTTACAGAATGCGCTCTTTGTAAAAAGTGCGGCGACCCCATGGACGACGGTGCCACCTTCTCAATCGTGATCCCGGTGCTTCCGCATGCGTTTGTCAGCGCCCAGGTTCTGAATTTCTTGCGGGATTGTGACGCCACGCCGGTCAGCCGCACCACAGCATATTGTAGGCATGCCTCAAACACGCGCACTTGGCGCGCGACATCAAACGGGACGGGCGGAGCGGCCTGACACGCTACGAGTTTAAATGCATCGTAGAGAGCGGCCCTTCGTCATTGAGATCGTAAGCGTCCGGCCACCGTCGTTACTCAGCTATTTTCAGCATATCGCCAGGGAAGCAATTCGTCGATACGATTGATTTTGTGATCGGCGATGCGGGCCAGCGTGTCGGTGAGCCAAGCTTGGGGATCAACGCCGTTGA
>JAAERO010000160.1 GCA_024230315.1 Hyphomicrobium sp. | reverse complement strand
TCGTCACGTCAAACCTACCGTTCGACGAGTGGACATCCGTGTTTGGATCCGAGAGGCTCACCGGCGCGCTCCTCGATCGTCTCACGCACCATGTCCACATCCTTGAGATGAATGGAGACAGTTACCGCTTAGCCCAAAGCAAGGACAGGGCACGATGGGCTAAGCCAAAACTGCCGCCGGACCTAACCGCTCAGCAATGACCCGCGAAACGCCATAAGGCCCCCGATATCGGGGGCCTTATCGCTTACATCCCTGCTGCACTTTTGCTCCGGCCAAACGATGTAGAATTACTCCGACGTTGACAGGCGCGCACACTCATTCATCTTCGGGGAAATATTTCAGCGTCCGCTTACAGCTGACTTCCCACTCTTTTTTCGTCATCCGAGTTTCTGGATCCCAATCCTTCATGCATGCCTCCAGGTCGGCGGCGGTAACGGGATCGTTTTTCTTAGCGTCTTCCAGGATGACCTCCGCCTCGTCCTTGGATGCTGCGCCGCTAAAACTGGGCGCGACGCTCCCACCGAGCAAGATAATCGCTGCAGCGAGGGCTAGAAGAGGAGATGCAGTATACTCTTTCATGACACAGCCCTAAATTGCGTTACGGGAGCTAGACACGCTATCGCGCATTTTAACTCCGCTTACTGAGCACGACCATACACACGGTAACGTATGGTTTCGCGGAAATCGGGCCGGCGAATTTTAGCTAAATTGTGTACATTCGTGCCGCTGGACGAGCGCGGAAAACGGCAAGGCGCCTGATGGGCACCAACCTGCCCATGTACGGCGGGAGATCAGTCAGCCCCCGAGTAAACTTTATCGATGTGATAAGTTTTTCTTATCTTAATATCACGCGATTGCGATTTCTGTTGATCGCTTCAAGCTGCTATATTCAAGTCACTAAGGCGGGCCGCCAGTTATTCAAGAGGAGGAAGTCATGAAGGTTTGGAGCAAGCCTGCAGTTCGCGAGCAGGAAGTTGGCCTTGAGGTCACCTCGTATCTTCCGGCAGAGATCGACATCATCTAACGTTGATCCAACGGACTAAGTTTAAAGCGGCAGCCAAGTCTCGGCTGCCGCTTTTTCTTTGTGCCCAACGAACTGCCATTTCACCGGACGTGTTGAAGCTGTGATCGTCGAGGGGTCAGTACACGCGCGGCTTAGGCTCGATGTACTTGACCTCATTGGTCATGGTGTGCGTGTGAACCGGCCGATAGCCGAGCCGAACCGTCTTCGTGCCGTAGTCGGCCCAGGCGAGCGTGTGCTTCATCCAGTTGACGTCGTCGCGATCAGGGAAGTCTTCGCGTGCGTGCGCACCGCGGCTTTCCTCGCGATTTTCCGCACCTGTCACCGTTACCGCCGCTTGGGAAATCAAATTGTCGTATTCGAGCGTTTCGATGAGATCGGAGTTCCAAATGAGCGAACGGTCGGTAACGCGTATGTCATCGGACGCTTTCCACGTCTCGCCAATCTGGCGGACGCCTTCGGCCAGCACCTTGCCATCGCGGAAAACCGCGCAATGCGTTTGCATCGACTTCTGCATTTTGAGGCGCAGTTCGGCCGTGGCCGTGCTCCCATTGGCATAGCGGAAGCGATCAAGACGTGAAAGCGCAAGGTCGGCTGCGTCACGCGTCAGCTCGGGCTGAGAGGTGCCAGGTTCGATGGTCTCGGCGCAGCGCAAGCCCGCGGCCCGGCCGAAAACGACAAGGTCGATAAGCGAGTTGGAACCCAAACGGTTGGCCCCGTGGACCGAGACGGAGGCCGCCTCACCAATCGCCATGAGACCGGGAACGACGCGATTAGGGTCGCCATCGATGCTGGTGAGAACCTCGCCGTGATAGTTCGTTGGGATGCCGCCCATGTTGTAGTGCACGGTAGGCAGCACAGGGATGGGATGGCGGCGTAGATCGACACCGGCAAAGACCATTGCGCTTTCGGTGATGCCCGGCAGTCGCTCGGCCAAGATGTTTGGGTCGAGATGGTTGAGGTGCAGGTGAATATGGTCCCCGTCGTCCCCGTGACCGCGCCCTTCCTGGATCTCAATCGTCATCGACCGTGAGACGACGTCGCGCGAGGCGAGATCCTTGGCGTGTGGCGCATAACGCTCCATGAAGCGCTCGCCTTCACAGTTGGTGAGGTAGCCGCCTTCACCGCGCGCGCCTTCCGTGATGAGGACGCCAGCACCATAGATGCCTGTGGGGTGGAACTGCACAAACTCCATATCTTGCAACGGCAGCCCAGCACGCAGCACCATGGCGTTGCCGTCGCCGGTGCAAATGTGTGCAGAGGTACACGAAAAGTATGTGCGGCCGTAACCGCCTGTCGCCAGAATGGTCTTTGCGGCGCGAAACTGATGGATCGACCCGTCCTCAAGAGACAGGGCAATGACGCCGCGGCAGGCGCCGTCCTGGTCCATTAGCAAATCGATGGCGAAGTACTCGATGAAAAACTCGGCTGAGTAGCGCAGCGACTGACCATAGAGCGTGTGCAGCATGGCATGACCGATGCGATCGGCCGCTGCGCACGTGCGTTGCGCCGGAGGGCCTTCACCGAACTTGGTCGTCATGCCCCCAAACGGACGCTGATAGATGCGGCCGTCCTCGGTGCGGCTAAAAGGGACGCCGTAGTGCTCCAGCTCATAAACGGCGGCAGGCGCCTGGCGGCACAGGTATTCTATGGCGTCCTGGTCACCGAGCCAGTCGGCGCCCTTAACCGTGTCGTACATGTGCCAGCGCCAATCGTCGGGACCCATGTTGCCCAGCGCTGCGGCGACTCCACCTTGCGCTGCAACCGTGTGCGAGCGTGTGGGAAACACTTTGGTGACACAGGCCGTCTTCAAGCCCGCTTCCGCGCAACCCAGCGTTGCCCGTAACCCTGCCCCGCCAGCGCCGACAACGACCACGTCGTAGGTACGGTCGACGATGGGATAAGCTTTACCTGCGACGCCAGGCGCCGTCTCGCTTGCTTTGCCGTTTGTTCTTTTCTGACGCTTCTTCGCCATCCCACCTACGCCCCGAAGCTCAATTTCACCACCGCAAAAATCGCAATCGCCGCCACAGCGAATGCAAACAAGGTGTTTGCCAGCAGCAGCAGCATCTTTACGCCCTCGCCGTGCACATAATCCTCAATGAGGACCTGCATACCGATGCGCATATGTACGGCAACCGACAACACCAGAAGGACGAGCGCGGTTGCGACGAGCGGATGCGAAAGCGTCGCTTTGACGCTTGCCAAGTCCGCACCGAGGAGACTGGCGATCAGCCAGATGAGAAACGGCGCAAGGATCAAGTTGGCAACCGCTGTAAGGCGCTGCTTTAAGAAAAGGTCGGCGCCTTCCTTGGCCGAGCCTAGGCCACGCGCGCGTTTGAGTGGGGTAATCATCGTCATAGCGAGAACCACCCCCGCTCGAAGGCTAAATAGAGCCAAAGGCCGACCGTCAGGATCACCGACAGGACAATCGTACCCCACGACAGGAAATCGACGGTCGGTATGTCCAGGCCTGAACCACTATCCCAAACGAAGTGCCTGATGCCGCCAATCATGTGGTGGATCAGCGCCCAGGTGCAGCCAATAAGAACGATCACGCCGAGCCAGGTGGCAAAGAGGCCGTTCACGAACGCAAAATAGTCCGGGCCCGAAGCAGCCGCGAACAACCACCACGCGAGCAGGAGCGAGCCGAAGTAAAGCCCCACGCCGGTTATGCGATGCAGGATCGACATCACCATGTTGATGTGCAGGCGATAGACTTGCAGGTGCGGCGACAGCGGCCGCTGCTGCGGGTGCTGCTCAGAACGCCCCTCTGCCATAGGTATTGCCTCTTTGTTCAATCCGCATCGCATTGTAGCGCGGTGAGGCACGGGCGGCAATTCGCCAAACGCCTCAGGGCAGCGCGCTTGCAGACGCCCGTCACAATCATTGTGGTAGCAGCACCCAAAGGTCGAGGTCGAGGAGCACACCCTCTTCGTACTGTCCGTCCTCTCGCTTCAACGGGAAGCTGGCGCAATCGCGGTCCTTCACTGCGACAAGGCGGGTACGCAGGGCACCAACGTCCTTGCGACCCGGCAGCTCGGCCTTCTCCAGCACCTCCGACCAAGCATAGACTGTGTCCCCGGCAAAGCACGGCGACACATGCCGGCCGCCATTGATCGCAGCCAGGTGAAACGCGTTAGCAAGTCCGTTGAAAGACAATGTGCGGGCAAGCGAGATGATGACGCCACCATAGACGATGCGCTTACCGAAGCGTCCCTTGGCCTCGGTGTGCTGGTTGAAGTGAACCTTGGCGGTATTCTGGTAGAGCCGGGTTGCGATCTGATGTTCGGCTTCTTCGAGCGTCATGCCGTCGACGTGGTCGATGCGCTCGCCGGGCTCGTAATCACCCCAATGATAAGGTGAACCGGCGAGATCGAAATTATATTCGGCAATATCGAGGCGGGGCACAGCGCTGCCGATTTCGGCAAGGTCCACTCGTTTTGCCAGCTCGGGCACGATGGCCTCGGGAGCGGGCGAGGCTTTATCGCGTTTTCTCACCATGACCCAGCGAGTGTATTCTAGCACCACTTCATTGTTCTGGTTGCGGCCGGTCGAGCGGACGTAAACCGTGCCTGTTTCGCGATTGGAGTTTTCCTTCACGCCTATGATTTCGGAAATCGAGCTTAGCGTATCACCGGGATATACCGGTTTGAGAAAGCGGCAGTTGGCGTAGCCGAGATTGGCGATGGCGTTGAGCGAGATATCAGGCGTCGTCTTGCCGAAGACCACATGGAAGGTGAGAAGATCATCAAGCGGTGCGCGCGGATAGCCAATGGCCTTGGCAAAGGCGTCCGACGACTGGACGGCGAAACGCGTGCCATAAAGGCTCGTATAAAGTGCAACATCGCCCACGGTGACAGTGCGCGGCGTGGCGTGCTTGATCTCCTGCCCGAAGCGGAAATCTTCGAAAAAGTTGCCGGGATTGGTCTTGGTCGATGTCATTGGACGGGGTGTGCCTCTTCGGATGCTGACGGCCCGGTGCCGATTAGTCCGAAAAGGATGCCTCTGTCGACCACCTTTTTGCTAAAGCGGCTGGAATAACGCTCAGAACTAGGCCGCCTCGGCGCTTCGCATCGTGTCAATGGCGTCGGCAATGGCGACGGTACGCTCGGCCATAGCTAGGTGCAGACGCTCCACCATCTTGCCGTCAACAGTAATGACGCCCTTGTGGTCGTTCTCGTGCTTGTCGAAAGCGGCGATGATCGCGCGCGACCAAGTGACCTCCTCGTCGGTGGGCGAAAAGATCTCGTTGCAGGGTGTGACTTGAGAGGGATGGATAAGCGTTTTGCCGTCCATGCCGAGCGTGCGGCCATGCTCACATTCTTCGCGGAAGCCCTCTTCATCACGAAAATCGTTGTAAACGCCGTCGAGAATGTCGAGGCCGAAAGCGCGAGCGGCCACGAGAGTCATGGCAAGCCAAGGTACGATGGCGATGCGGTTGTGCAAAGCGCGAGCGCGCGATTCCTTCAAAAGGTCGTTGGTGCCCATGACGAGGCACGCAAGGCGATGTTCCGGTTCAGTGCCAAGGGCTGCGATCTCGCGCGCGTTGAGCATCGACTTGGGCGTTTCCATCATCGCCCATAGACGCGTCTTGCCCGGCGCGTGAACCGAGCCCAAGACTTTCGCCGCCGTGACGATATCGCCCGGTTGCGACACCTTCGGTACCAAGATCGCATCCGGGACAGCGGCGACCGCGGCGCGCAGATCGTCCATGCCCCAAGGGGTTTCGATCGCATTGACGCGTATGACGAGCTCGCGATGCCCATAGCCACCGGCTTTCACAGCGGCGCATACGCTATCGCGTGCTTGGGCTTTCGCCTCGGGCGCGACGGAGTCTTCCAAATCCAGGATAAGAGAGTCCGCAGGAAGGGTCTTAGCCTTCTCAAACGCGCGCTTGTTGGCGCCGGGCATGTAGAGCACGCTGCGACGTGGACGAACATGCATGTGCGCTCTCCCCACAAGTAGTGCGTTGCACAATAGCGCGGGCCAGCGTCAAGGCCAAGCCTCAATGAGTATTCCACAGGCTCTTGGCGGAAACGCTCAGCTTGGGCACAGTGACGTTAGAGCGTGATCGTTTCACTTGGACGCGCTCAAGCGTTCCAAGTGAAATGTGAATCAGTCTCTACACTTCTGATTTGGAGTAGGATTCACGTTCTTGTATGAGACCTCCCGGGCCGGGCCGGCAATTCCATCAAGATCGATCTTGCTCTAGGAGAGCGAACACGCCAATGGCTCGCGTCCTTGCACTTTCTTCCCATGTCGCCCACGGGTCTGTCGGGCTTGCTGCAATCGTCCCGGCGTTGCAATGGCTGGGGCACGAGGTCACGGCGCTACCAACAGTGATCCTATCGAACCACCCTGGTTATGGCCGCTTCTCCGGCGAGCAGGTGTCCCCCGCCGGCATCGACATGATGATCGACTCATTGGAGGCAAGCGGGTGGCTGGACGATATCGATGCTGTTTTAACGGGCTATCTGCCGTCCCCCGGCCACGTCGCAACAGCGAGTTCAGCCGTACAACGAGTGCGCAGCGCCAATCCGGACGCGTTGTTCTATTGCGATCCCGTGCTCGGCGACGACCCCAGGGGGCTCTATATCGATGCGTCGGCTGCCGCCGCCCTGCGCGATGAGCTTTTGCCGCTCGCCGACCTCGCCGTGCCCAATCGCTTCGAGCTTGCTTGGCTTTCGGGGGAAAGCGTCGACAGCCTGGAGCACGCGGTAGACGTCGCACGCAAGCTTCCCGTTCCAGTGACGCTTGCAACGTCCCTGGCCATCACAAGCTCGTCGCTGGGAACCGTGCTGATCGAGGAGGATCGCTCGACCGCCTGCACGGTGACTTGGCGTGAGGGGGTCGGACACGGCACCGGCGATCTCATGTCCGCTTTATTCTTAGGACATACTTTGAAGGGCCTGTCCGGTGCCGAGGCGCTTGCGCTGACGGTCGCGCAGGTGGAAGCGACGATCCTGGAGAGCCCCCGCGGGGCCGAATTGTCGCTAGCCGCGGCGGCTGCTAAATGGAGCCGAGCCGACCCATTGTCCATTGAGGTACTCTAATTCCTATTATTGGCGTGGACTGATATTGCGATGCGTCGCGCATTGTGCGGCGCTTTGATCGATATTTAGACTTGAACACGGGCGGAATGGAAGCCAAGAGCATCAAACAGAACACGGCGAGCTGAGGGCACTGATGGAAAAGAAACAGTACCGCAAATTCGAGGGCGCGCTGGCGTTCGTCAAACACGAGGCCTTCGCCCCTGTAATATTGCTGTCTGCTGCGATTCTCGCGCTCCTGCTCCAAAACTCGCCGTTGAGCTGGCTTTATGACTCGCTGCTGCACACGCCGGTCACGGTGGGCGTGGGCGCACTGATGATCGATAAACCGCTGCTGCTGTGGATCAACGACGGCTTGATGGCCTTGTTTTTCTTTCTCGTCGGTCTCGAGATCAAACGCGAACTTGTGGTGGGCGAGCTATCAAAGGCAAAGCAGGCGGCGCTCCCCTTCATCGCGGCCGTCGGCGGCATGGTCATACCGGCCCTCATCTACGTATTCATCAACTGGACCGACGACATTGCGCTGAGCGGCTGGGCGATCCCCGCCGCGACTGACATCGCGTTTGCAGTCGGCGTCCTCGCCCTCCTGGGATCGCGCGTGCCGCCAGCGCTGAAAGTCTTCCTGCTGGCGTTAGCAATCATCGACGACCTTGGGGCCATCATCATCATCGCGTTTTTCTATACGGCAGACCTCTCCGCGGCCGCTCTGGGCTTGGCCGCGGTCGGCATCGCGGTACTCGTTATGCTCAATTTGCGAGGCGTGACGCGCGTTGCGCCCTATGCACTCGTCGGGCTTTTCATCTGGATATGCGTGTTGAAGTCGGGCGTTCACGCCACGTTAGCAGGCGTCGTAACGGCGCTGGCGATCCCGCTCGTGCCAGCTCCGGGCGACCAACGCAGCCTTCTCGTCAAGCTTGAGGAGAACCTTCACCCGTGGGTGAACTACGGCGTGCTGCCTATTTTTGCGTTCGCCAACGCCGGTGTATCGCTCGCCGGCATGTCGATCGACAAGGTGTTCGGGCCAATTCCCATGGGAATCGCGCTTGGGCTCTTCCTCGGCAAGCCGATTGGAATTTTCAGCTTCTCCTATGCCGCGATCCGCTCTGGACTCGCCGGCAAACCACAGGGGGCGAACTGGACGCAAATAGTCGGCGTGGCGTGGCTTGGCGGCATTGGCTTCACGATGAGCCTGTTTATCGGCATGCTCGCCTTCGTGGATGCAGAGCGCGCTGCGGACATCCGCATAGGTGTACTGCTCGGCTCGATTGCCTCAGCGATCGTCGGCTATATGGTGCTGAAACAGGCCGCTACGCCTATTGCGCGCGAAAAGGCCGTCGCAACGTGACGGCGCGGGTGGTCAGCTGACGAGAGCCTGATCGTTTCACTTGGAACATTTGAGCCGTTCCAAATGAAACGTGAATTAGTCTCTAGGGCACCTCGAAAAATAACCCATACTCCGATTTATGCGAGTCTGATGCCTGACAGATTGATTCGGGCGGGGCACGATGGCGCAGATTGGGTTTTTCGATTCTGACAGGCGGCTTGAGCTGCTGTCGAAGAGGGGTGATCG
>JAAERO010000159.1 GCA_024230315.1 Hyphomicrobium sp. | reverse complement strand
GCTCAGCGAGCGGCAGCAAAACGCCAATCGCAAAAAGAGCAAAGTGCGCGCGCGTGTCGAGCACATCTTCGGTGCCCAGGAGACGGCACCGGGCGGGCGCATCGTGCGCAGCATCGGCTTCCAGCGGGCGGCGGCAAAGAGCGGGCTGCAAAACCTCGTCTATAACATGCGCCGTATGGTGAGCCTGGAACGAAGGGCGGCTACCTGACGCCCCAATTGCGTCCAAGGCGTTGCAAGACGGCCTGAGGGCAACGCAAAGGCCGCCGCGAAGGCGGCAGACCAGCATCGCAACCGCGCCTGACGCCGCGCCGCCGGCACCCACAAAGCCAAAAGCGCCGTTGTTCGAGGTGCCCTAGAGTAAGATCCACGTTCTTGTTGGAGACCTCCCGGGCTTGGTGAGCGATTCTATCAAGAACGATCTTGCTCTAGTCTATCGCCGACATTCGATAGCCTAGGAAATGCTTCACATGAATGAGACGAAGGCTGGCGCTCAGTGCGCGCCGGGCCGCAAGGCGGGGCAGGGCGGACACCCGGATGCTCCCCACGGGCGCATTGGCGTCCTCTTGCTCAACCTCGGCACACCGGACGGTACCGATTATTGGTCCATGCGCCGCTATCTGAAGGAATTCCTCTCAGACCGGCGCGTCATCGAGGTGCCGCGCTGGAAGTGGTGGCCGATCCTCAATCTCATCATCTTGACGTTGCGTCCCGGCAGCAAGGGCAATGACTATGATGCGATATGGAACGACGAGCGCAATGAAGGTCCATTGAAGACCATCACACGCAGCCAGGCTGAAAAACTAGCCGGAGCGTTTTCTGGTGATCCGCGCATCGTCGTTGATTGGGCCATGCGCTATGCCAATCCGACCACTGACAGCCGCATTCGCACGTTGAAGGATCAAGGCTGTGACCGAATTCTCTTGGTCGCGCTCTACCCGCAATATGCCGCGGCGACGACAGCGACGGCGTGCGATCAGGCCTTTCGTACCTTGATGAAAATGCGCTGGCAGCCCGCGGTGCGCGTGGCGCCCAGTTACCACGACGACACCGTCTACATCGAAGCCGTGGCCGCCTCCATGCGCCGCGACCTCGCCAAGCTCGATTTCGAGCCAGACGTGATCATCGCCACGTTCCACGGCATGCCGCAGGCGTACCTAGAACACGGTGACCCATACCATTGCCAATGCCAGAAGACGTCGCGGTTGTTGCGCTCTGCGATGGGCTGGCCTGAGGACAAGTGGCTGACGACGTTCCAATCACGGTTCGGAAACGATCCCTGGCTCCAGCCCTATACGGATGAGACGGTAACGCGTTTGGCCAAGGACGGCGTCAAGCGCCTAGTGCTCGTCGCGCCGGGCTTCTCCGCCGATTGCCTGGAGACGCTCGAAGAACTCGACGGCGAGAACCGGCGTTACTTCGAGGAGAACGGCGGGCAAAAATATGCCTATCTTCCGGCGCTCAACGACAGTGAGGAGGGGGTTGGGGTCATAGAAAACATCGTCAGGCGCGAACTCAAGGGCTGGATTTGACCGCGCTGGGGTGATTTTTGCCCTTCTTGTCGCCTCATAAGTTACTGCTTTTCAATAATTTATTTACTCTATCTTTGCGTCTGTGGCCTAGCTTGGCCAGCAGGTTATTCAACGTGCGGAGCGATTCACGATGGACCTTGGGGCACTCAATCCGTTTCCAGGTGGGTTCGAAATCTTTGGCATTCTGCTTGTTTTTCTCGTCGTCGCAGCGTTGTGGTCGACGGTCAAGATCGTGTCGCAGGGCACCAACTTCACGGTCGAGAATTTCGGGCGCTACACGCGTACGCTGCAGCCGGGCCTGCACATCCTCATTCCGGTTATGGAGCGCATCGGCTATCGCATGAACATGAAGGAGCAGGTGCTCGATATCCCCAGCCAGGACGTCATCACGCGTGACAATGCCATGGTGCGCGTCAACGGCGTTACCTTCTTTCAGATCATAAACGCCGCCCGCGCCGCCTACGAGGTCGACCAGCTCGAGATGTCGATCATCAATCTTACCATGACTAACATTCGTACCGTCATGGGCTCGATGGACCTCGATGATCTTTTGTCCAACCGCGATCAGATCAACGCGCAGCTCCTGCACGTCGTCGATCAGGCGACCGAGGCCTGGGGCATCAAGGTCACCCGCATCGAGATCAAGGACATCGATCCGCCGCGCGATCTGGTCGACAGCATGGCCCGCCAGATGAAGGCTGAGCGCGAAAAGCGTGCCCAGATTTTGGAAGCCGAATGCCATCGTGCGGCCGAAATACTGCGCGCCGAAGGCGAGAAGCAGGCGATCGTGCTGGAAGCCGAGGGCCAGCGTGATGCTGCCTTCCGCGACGCCGAAGCGCGGGAGCGCCAGGCGGGTGCTGAAGCCAAGGCGACGCAGCTCGTCTCGGATGCCATCTCGAAAGGCAACGTGCAGGCGATCAACTACTTCGTTGCCAATAACTACGTGAAGGCGCTGGAGTCGCTGGCTAAGGCTCCGAACCAGAAGGTTATCATGATGCCGCTGGATGCCTCATCGGTCATCGGCTCAGTCGCGGGCCTCGCCCAGATCACGGCCGAAACCTTCGGTGGAGGCGGACAAGACTCTACACCACCGCGCGGCTCAGCGCGGGGCAGCGTTCCGCGGGTTTGAGCAGGCAAACGGCAATTCGCTCCACGAGACAAGCTAGGCAGCCATGCAACACAGTGAGGCTGTCGTAACCGTCTTTGCTATGCTCGTTGGTTCCAGGGGGAGGGCCTAAGCGATGTCGATAGTTGATTTTCTTTGGAACCTAGGGCCGTGGAACTGGTTCATCCTAGCGGTCATATCGTTCCTGCTGGAGACGATTGTTCCTGGCGTTCACTTCATTTGGTTCGGCCTCGCCGCTTTCATCGTGGGTGCGTTGAGCTTCTTCGTCGATATCCCGTGGCAATGGCAGCTCGTTATCTTCGCTGCCATAGCGTGTGTGACCGTGTTCTTCATGCGCCGCTATGCTGCGCCCGACATGCATGGCACCGACGAGCCCGATCTCAACAGCCGCGCCGCGCAGTACATTGGCCGCGAGGTACTGGTCGAAGAGGCGATCGCGGGAGGGCGTGGCAAGGTGCGCGTTGGGGACACGCTTTGGCCAGCGCAAGGGTCGGATGCACCCAAGGGCGCACGCGTAAAGGTCACCAGGACAAGCGGTACGGTGCTGATCGTGGAGCCGACAACGGCCTAAACGAAAGTCTGTAGGCGTGCTCGTTCTATGCCGGTGCTGCTAGCCCTACGCCACACCGGTTCGCAGCAGATCGTGAACGTGCAGGATGCCAACGGGCTTGCCCTTATCGACGACAAATAGCGCCGTGATGCGCGAAGCGTTGATCATTTCCAACGCCGCTGAGGCGAGCATGTTGGGTTTGGCCGTTTTCGGCCGGCGCGTCATGACATCGACAGTGCGTGCTGCCAATAGGTTCTCACCCATGTGACGGCGCAAGTCGCCGTCGGTGACAATCCCGATCAGCTTGCCCTTGGCATCGACAATCCCCAAGCATCCAAAGCTTTTCTGCGTCATGGTAACAAGTGCTTTGCTCATGGACTCGGTGTCGCGAGCAAGGGGCAATTTGTCGGCCTTATGCATGACGTCGCTGACGTACTTGAGGCTTGCACCGAGCGAACCGCCGGGATGAAAAGTCTTGAATTCGTGGGCGGTGAAGCCCTTCGCTTCCAACAGCGCGATCGCGAGACAGTCGCCGATTGCAAGCTGCATGGTCGTCGATGTTGTCGGTGCCAGTCCGTGCGGACAGGCTTCTTTGGTGCGCGGCAATTCCAAGGCGACGTCTGATTGCTGTCCGAGCGCAGACTGCGCGCGCGATGTGATCGAGATGAGGGGCACCGAGAAGCGCCGCGAATACGTAATGAGGGGATTGAGCTCGACGGTTTCGCCCGACCACGACAGCACCAACATCACGTCGTCGGGTGTGATCATCCCGAGGTCGCCGTGGGATGCCTCTGTCGGGTGAACGAAAAATGCCGGCGTACCGGTCGATGCAAACGTCGCCGCGATCTTCTGGCCGACGTGTCCACTTTTGCCGACGCCAGAAACGATCACGCGGCCAGGTGCAGCACGCATCAAGCGTAGCGCGGTGCTAAACGGTCCCCCCAGGGGTCCGGCAAGCGCTTCGCGGAGCTGGGCTAAGCCTTCTCTCTCCAGGTCCAGCGTGCGCATCGCTGAGGCGATCGGCAAGTGAGCGAGCCGCTTGCCGCCATCAAGGCTTTTCAGGTTGCGTAAGGGCCCTCCGCCCACCGTCATGGTTGGTCTCCCCCGATGCCCCCAGCGGCACGTAAGGCCAAGAGTTTCATACGAATCCCAAGCCCTGTCTAGATAGCGCGGCGCTTCCTCGTGCCGCATCCCGTCATCTTTTCGCATACAGTGCGTTATCCGGCACAGGTCTACAGTCGCGGCGATCTATGGCCTTCGCGTGACGGTTCTACTCATCGGAACGCGAAATTGGGTAACACACGGAAAACGGCTGGTTTTTGCTCCGTATTCCGGCTGCGAGAGGCCTTAATTGAAGCGCTGCACCCGCCTCGCGACCAACCCTGGCGCCATGCGGCTAGGTTTCGTTTGGCGTGTACGTGCGGCGTTGGTGCGCGTTAGAGGAGCTTCTTGAGCTCAGCTCGCAGGGCGGATCCAAGGTCATCGCGCTCCAGCGCGTAAGCCACATTGGCTGCGAGATAGCCAAGCTTAGAACCGCAGTCGTAGATCGTCCCATCGAAGCGCACGGCATAGAAGGGTTGGTCGTCGTGTCCAAGCATCGCGATCATGGCGTCGGTGAGCTGGATTTCACCGCTTGCTCCGCGTTCCTGACGCGCTAGCAGATCGAAGATCTCTGGTTGCAGGATATACCGCCCTGTGATGTGCAGATTGGATGGTGCGCTTCCCTGCTTCGGTTTCTCGATCATGCCGTTAATTGGTGAGACGTTTGCCGTGCGGTTCTCCACATCAACGATGCCATAGAGATGAGTCTGATCCTCGGGCACCGGCGAGACGGCAATATGGTTGCCGCCGGCCTCTTGGTAGGCTGCCATCATCCCTGCCAAGCATGGAGTTGGCCCATGATGCAGCATGTCGGGCAGCAGAAGCGCGAACGGCTCATCTCCTACGATATCGCGCGCGCACCATACTGCGTGACCGAGCCCCAACGGGGTCTGTTGTCGCGTAAAGCTCGTGCACCCGGCGGGCGGCAGCTCCCGTGCAAGCGCTTCGAGCTCTTTGGTCTTTCTGCGCGCAGCGAGCGTTTGGTCGAGTTCAAAAGCGACATCGAAGTGATCCTCGATAACCCCCTTATTGCGCCCGGTAACGAAAACGAAATGCTCGATGCCGGCTGCGCGCGCCTCATCAACCACGTGCTGAATCACCGGTCTGTCGACAACCGTTAGCATCTCTTTAGGCATAGCTTTGGTTGCTGGAAGAAAGCGCGTGCCCAAGCCTGCTACAGGAAAGACGGCTTTTCGAATGCGTTTTCTGGCTGTGAGCATAGGGATCTCCGAGCGTGAAGTGGGATCGAATAGGTGTTCAGGCCCAAATTTGGTGTAATTCTTGGATGCCATTGAGTGGAAAAGCGCTTTGTTTCGGTCTTGGGTAGGGCATGTCGATGCTATGCTTTACGCAATGGCGGGCCCGCATTGAGAGAAAGAGATTGAATCCATGACTGTTCTTGTGACCGGCGGAGCCGGATACATCGGAAGCCATATGGTTCTCAAACTCCTCGATTCGGGAGAGAGCGTCGTTATCCTTGACAATCTCTCCACGGGTTTCCGCTGGGCGGTGCCCACCAGCGCAACTCTAGTCGTGGGCGATGTTGGCGATCAGGAGCTTCTGCGCAGCATTGTGCGCAAGCTCGGCGTGAAGGCCATCATCCACTTCGCTGGATCAATCGTCGTTCCAGAGTCTGTTGCCGATCCGCTGGGCTACTACCACAACAACACCGTCAAGTCGCGCGCTTTGATGGAGGTTGCGGTCGAGATGGGGATTGAGCAGTTCATCTTTTCGTCCACTGCCGCGGTCTACGGGAACCCAAGCGAGGTTCCTGTAAGCGAGGATGCCGAGCTCAAGCCCATGTCGCCCTATGGCTCATCAAAGTTAATGACCGAGATCATGCTGGCAGACGCGGCGCGTGCGCATAATTTCCGCTATGTCGCCCTGCGCTACTTCAATGTGGCTGGCGCCGACCCGCAAGGGCGCACCGGCCAGTCGACGCCCAATGCCACGCACCTCATCAAAGTCGCGTGCGAGGCCGCGCTCGGCAAGCGTCCCTGCATTGAGGTATTCGGCACTGACTATCCAACCGAGGACGGCACCTGTATCCGCGACTACATTCACGTGACCGACCTTGTGCGCGCACACATGGCGGCGCTGCGCCATCTGCGTGATGGCGGAGACTCCGAGATCTTCAATTGTGGGTACTCGAAAGGTTTCTCAGTTCTCCAAGTGATCGACGCGGTCAAACGGGTGTCAGGCGCTGATTTCGAGGTGCGGAATGCACCGCGCCGCGCCGGCGACCCAGCGGCTATCGTTGCCGCCTCCGACAAGATCCGCGTGCGCCTTGGCTGGCGACCAGAGCTCGATAAATTGGAGACGATCGCAGCACAGGCGCTTGCTTGGGAAACTCACATGCCGCAGTTCAAGCACGCCAGCTGAGGCGGAAGCCAGATGCGACCGGCGGCGCCATCAATCAGGCGAGCCGCAAAATTGCCCCGAAGTCCGGAGAGGTATGCCTGGGCGAAACGATCCAGTCGGGGAGACGTGCATTGTTTTCCAGCACCAAACTTGAGACAGGCTGCGCCCTACTTCGCATAAACGGGGTGATTTGCGCAGCCGCGCTTCTCATGGCCATTGCGCCACCGGTGTCCGCCGCTCAATACTTTCGGGTGTTTCTTGACGGCGTGTGGCCCGAAGCCCAGGCGCTAGGCGTTTCGCGCAAGACTTTCGTTGCGGCTTTTCGCGGCGTCAAGCCTGACTATTCGCTCCCCGATCTCATTATCAAAGGCCGCAAACGTGACGATAGCGCCGGCCAAGCCGAGTTCACAAAATCGGCTATGGACTATCTCAACCCCAAATATTTGCGCCGCCTCGCAATTCAGGGCCGCAAGTTCCTGAAACAGCATGAGCGTGCGATCGTAAATATGGAAGAGACGACCGGCGTGGACAGAAACGTACTGGTCGCCATCTGGGGTCGGGAGACGTCGTACGGCCGCCACCGCTTACGCCACGACGCGATCCGTGTTCTCGCCACCCTGGCCTATGTAGGCCGGCGCAAGGATTTATTCCGCAACGAGCTGCTCCACGCACTCAAGATGCTGCAAGACGGAATTCCGCGCTCCAAGATGCGATCGTCGTGGGCGGGGGCAGTGGGGCTCACACAGTTCATGCCATCCGAATACTATCAGCACGCCGCTGATGGCGATGGCGATGGACGTATAGACATTTTCAAATCGGTTCCCGATGCGCTTGCCTCAACGGCACGCCAGCTTTCCAACAAGGGATGGGTTCGCGACCTACGCTGGGGCTATGAGGCGCGTGTGCCGAAGAACAACGGCGCCTGTACCCTTGAAGGTCCGCCGGGGGCGCGCTCAATTCGTGAATGGGCGGCGCTGGGCTTTGAGCGCGCCGGTCCCAAGCCGTTCCGCGCCGATGAGGTCGTCCACGAGGCCTACCTGATGATGCCGTCAGGTGCCTATGGGCCTGCATTCCTCGCTACCGAGAATTTCCGGGTTATCCGCCGCTACAACACGTCCGATCTTTATGCGCTGTTCGTCGGCAACCTCGCCGACCGCATCGCCGGCGGCGGCGATTTCCACACTCGGTCATCGACGATCGCCCAACCGCGTACGCGCCAAGTCAAGGAAATCCAGTCGCGCCTGATCAAGCGGGGCTACGCCCTGCAGAAAATCGATGGCAAGATCGGTTCCAATACCCGCCGCCAGGTGGGGACTTACCAAAAGAAAAACAACCTTAAGATTGACTGTTGGCCGACCCAGACTGTTCTGAAGCACCTGCGTGCTACGGCCTCGCTCGGCGCTGACGCGCAATAATCTTTAGCAAACGCGATCCAACATGATATTCGATCCGCGCCAGGGTGTCGGGAACGAGTGGCGCGCTCATGCAGTTTCGTGTCGGGGAGTGTGAAAGATGGATCGCTGGGTCGAGGAGACGTTTCACCCGCATTGGCGTGTGCGCCTGGAGGCAGACGAAATCCTGCACGAGTTGAAAACGGAGCACCAAGACCTCGTCATCTTCAAAAACAAGACCTGGGGCACGGTGCTCATGCTCGACGGCGTCTGCCAACTCACGACGTCAGACGAGTTCGTCTATCACGAAATGATGGTGCACGTTCCGTTGATGGCGATTGACGTGCCTAAGCAGGTGCTGGTCGTCGGTGGTGGTGACGGCGGCGTATTGCGTGAGGTTTTAAAGCATCCCACCGTCGAGAGGGCGATGCTGTGTGAAATCGACCGCACGGTTATTGATACCGCGCTAAAATTCTATCCTGAGATTCCCGGCAATGCCTACGACGATGAAAGAACCGTGGTGGTCATTGCCGATGGGTGCAAGTTCGTTGCCGAGACGGACGAGCGCTTCGATGCCATCATTGTCGACTCCTCGGAGCCGATCGGACCCTCCGCGGTCTTGCATACGCGCGAGTTTTTTGCCGATTGCAGGCGCGCCTTGAAGAAGGACGGCATCCTCGTCACGCAGAACGGCCTCCCGTTCCTTTTCCCTGACCACCTGACGAGTACAACGCAGACGTTTGCGTCATTGTTTGACAATGTTGCCCCCTATCTATGCACGCAGCCGTGCTACTTCGGCGGCCCATTTGCCTTGAATTGGGCGAGCGATCAGGACGAGCACCTGGAGATCCCAGAGAAATGGCTTGCCAAGCGGCAGTACAAGCGCGGCATCACGACGAAGTATTGGACGCCGACGGTTCACAACGCGGCATTCGCGCTGCCGGCTTACGTGGAGGCCGTTGCCGAGAAAGCCATCGCGGCGGGGCGTAGCGAGGCCAACGCAGCGCGCGCCAGCGGCAAAGGCGGCAAGTAGGTCACCGGTTGTTGGTGGTCTGTGTCCGGTTCACTCGCCTGCGGCGAGCTTTGTTCCGAGCAGCCGGTCGTAGACCTTGAGAGTCTGCTCCTTCATGGCCTTGAGTGAGAACGAGTCCAACACGTGAGCGCGTGCGCGTGCCCCCATGCGTGCTCGCTCCTCTGGCGCAAGCGCAAGCGCTGCCGCGAGTGCGTCGGCGAGCTGAGCGGCATCAGCAGGGGGCACCAGCCAGCCCGTTGCCGCATCTTCAGCAACACGTGGGGAGCTCAATATGGTTTCGGGTGGCGCGCCGATGTTTGTGGAGATGACAGGCGTTCCCACCACTTGCGACTCTGTGGCAGCGCGCCCGAAGGCTTCCGGCTCGGTTGAGGCGACCACGGCAACATGCGCTGCCAGAAAAGCGGCAGCCATATCGTCTACGTGGCCGACGAGACGGACCCGGTTCTCCAATCCCGCGGCTCGGATTGCATCTGCTAAGGAGGCTCTGTACCCACCGCGTCCTTGGGCATCTCCAGCAAGGATGACGACGGTGTTGTCGAGGCGCCCTTGCGCATTCAGGAGTTGGGCCGCCTCGATCAGCACGTGCTGTCCCTTCCATCGCGTGAGGCGGGCAGCCTGCAGCACCACGCGCTCGTCCTCGCTTATCTCCCATGCCGAACGCAGTGCGGCGACGCGTTCAGCGGCAATATGAGCGGGATCGAACAGCGTGCCGTCCACGCCACGGTAGATCACTTCGATCTTCTTAGCAGGTGTTCCGTAGCGGCTGCGGATCAACTCGGCAGTGTAGCGCGAGTTGGCAATCACGACGTCGCCCCGCGCCATGACGCTGTTGTAGAGGTGCTTAAGTGCGGTCTTCTCGCCATAGGCACCGTGATAGGTGGTCACGAATGGCACGCCCCTACGGCGCGCGGCGTAAAGGGAACTCCAGGCCGGTGCGCGGCTACGCGAATGGATGAGGTCGACCTCATCACGTCGGACCACCTCGGCGATCCGACGAACGTTCCACATGAGCCGTATGGGATTCTTAACTGCGGCGGGAAAGAACTGGACCTGGGCGCCGGTATCGCGTAGCCGCTGGACTAGCCTTCCGCCCTCCGTCAGTACGATGGCGCGCCCTCCCGCGCGCACGACTGCATCCGCGATCTCGATGGTGGAGAGTTCCGCGCCTCCGGTATCGAGCTCAGGAATGATCTGCAGTATGGTCGGGTGTTTCTTGGCCATGCGGCTTCTCCGGCAGGCGACGAGGTTGTTTAGAGTGAGTGACAGCGAACCGCAATTCCTCGAGATCGGCCCAACCAGCAGCTACAAGTCGCGGCGCATTGCCTATATTGTTGAGCCGCCGGTTGCATCACCGCGTATCGGCCTCTTTTGGTTGTCGGGATTCAAGTCCGACATGGCGAGTACAAAGGCAACGGCGCTCGCTACTTTCGCGAGCGAGAAAGGCTATGGCTTTACAGGTTTCGACTATTCGGGGCACGGGCTTTCCAGCGGTCGCTTCGAGGATGGTACGATCGGGGCATGGCTGGAGGAAGCTGAGACCGTTTTTAATGAGGTAACGTGCGGCCGGCAGATCGTCATCGGATCTAGTATGGGTGGGCACATCGCGCTCTTGCTGCTGCGCCGGTTGTTGCGCTCAAGCTCTGCCGAGGTCGCCTGGATTGCCGCACTCGTCCTGATCGCGCCGGCCTGGGATATGACGGAGGAGCTCATGTGGAAGGCCTTCTCCAAGGACGAGCGTGACAACCTACTGGCGACCGGCGTCTTCCTACAACCTTCTGAATACGGCGAACCCTACGCCATCACACGTGAGTTCATTGAGGAGGGTCGCAATCATTTGTTCGCGCGTAAACCCTTCGATCCAGGGCGCCCGGTCGTAATCTTGCAGGGCTCGCAGGATCAGGACGTGCCGATTGCACACGCACGTGTGCTCATGCGGTTCCTCAAAGGGGGCTGGGCTGAGATGATCGAAATTCCTGACGGCGAGCATCGCCTATCGCGGCCGCAGGATTTGGACCTCCTGTTCGGCGCAATTGAAGGTCTCGCGGCGGAGGACAAGGGTTGAGAGCCCGCCCCGGCACACGTCCGGGGGGCATGTCGGGACTTTTCTACAACCATGAACGATATTCCGCTGTGGCTGCGTTTGCTTGCGCCGGTCGAGACGCTCGACACACGACGATGACCATGGGAAGCCTTATCGTCAACCACCAAGGTACAGACATGAAACAGGTAGCTTATTTTGTATTGGTCGCGGCAGTCGCGTTGGTCGCCCCAATTCCGGCCGCCATGGCCGGCCCCGGCGAGGGAGAATTTCTGCTGGAGGATGACGGCTATCAGCCGCTTCTTCCAGATGTGGGTGACGGTGACGACGATGGCGGATATCGCCCGGGCTGGATCAATCCAAACACGAGTCCGTCTGAAATCGGCGTCAACGACGATCCGACACCATTTCATCCATCCGACCCAGTCGGCGTTCCGCCCAACCAGGATTAGATAGCAGCGGTCCGGTACGGCTGCTGGCTAGCCAGCAGGGAGGTGCGCTCGGACGAAATCCTGGATGCCGGCCAAGTCTCCGATAACGGGAACCTGCTGCGGCACATCCGGCATCTCCGCGCGGTCCTCAAGATAGGCCGCAATGGGCCGGTCGTATCGTATGGCGAGTTCGATTTCGCTCAAGGTTCCATTAGAACCGGGCAAAGCAACGACGACGTCAGAGCTCAAGATGTTGATATGGTTTCGGGACATTGGGTCCGCACCCGATATCCCGTCCATGTAAAGATGTGTAAAGATTGCAAGTTCGACCCAAGGATTGGGGTATTCGGGCTTAGGTTCCTTGGCGGTGTGTCTGCACGGGATGATGCCAACGACAAGCCCCGCGCGGTTTGGCGTCGCGTGAAAAGCGCGACTGACGGCCGTCATCACACCTTTGCCACCACCGGTGAGAAGATGCACGCGCTGGGTGGCAAGCCAGCGGCCAAGGTCCTCGGCCCGTGGTAGATGCTCTTTTTCGCCAGAACCCATGACACCGACGACGGGAAGGCGCATGCTCATCTCTCAGCCTCATTTGTATTTTGCCTGTCGCCTGAAGGTTGGCATGTTTTTGTGTCCTGCGGCCGCCCCTTAGAAAGTCGCATTGACGGTCAGCTTCGATACCGTCACAGGATCATCATAGGCCTTGGGGTCCCTGCTAGACTATGCCCCGCGCACCTGCCACGCTACGAATTTGAGACCGGAGAAGCCGATGGAACGACCGCTGCAAATCGCTTTCAAGAACATGGATAGCTCCAAGTCCCTCGAGGTACTGATCCGCGGGCGGGTTGAGCGACTAAATCGCTTTCATCAACACATTACCGGCGCACGAGTCGTGGTAGATGTGCCCCACCGCAGTCCCGAGAGCGGCAAGCAGCCCATCGGCATCGCTGTTGAGGTCGACGTGCCAAGTCAAAATCCAATCGTTGCCAAGGGGCAGCAGGACCGGCGCGAGATGAAGGACGACCAGTCAGCGATCATCAATCGTGTATTCGAGGCCATTGAGCGGCAGCTCGGGCAGATTGCAGATATTCGCAATCACGACGTAAAACAACATGGGTCTGCGGGAGAGACTGGCGTTGTGGTCCGTATCTTTCCAGAAGAGGACTATGGCTTCGTCGAAGTAAAGGGTTCTCCTGACCTCCACTTTACGCGAAATTCGGTCGGGGCCGATGCCTTTGACGAGCTCGAAAAAGGCACGGTCGTGCATGTTACGCGCGCTGCTACGGAGGGGCCGATGGGTCCACAAGCGGTCTCTATAAAACGCTTGGGCGCGGGGCGCAGCCCCTCCTGAGCAAGCACCACTCATAAAGAAAGCGGTGTTCTATGTAGGCCTTGCTAAGGGTGCAGGGTAGACGAGGGGAGAGAAGCGATGCAGGAGAGCTGCCCCCGCGCCGAACTCGCGGACGATTTAGCTGCGATCGAGATTCTGGCTTTGCGTCCCGTCCACAGCGCAGAGGAGCTGGCAACAAATCTCAACGAGGTTTACGACGCGGTCTTCAATGTAAATTTTGACCGCTATGGCGTCCACGATATTGCCAAGTCTGCGCCGGACCTCATGCGCGCCATCTTCGTGCTGCGCCTGCGGATTCACGAGCAAATCCCGGATTTGCTCAAGCGCGATTTGATGTCGCTTGGTGTTCAAAGGGGCATCCGTAACGTCTTTCGCGTCGGGCGATATGCGACGGATATGCTGGGGGAGTTGAACAACGGTTACACGCAACTGGCGCCCAACGAGAAGACCATACGCGCCTTTCGTGGAGCAAAACTCAACACGCTTATCAACCCCGCGTTCGAGACGGGGCAAGACATTCCGTTCCAGGCGGGAGATCTGCTGTTGACGCGCGGCATGCACCACAACAGCGCTGCGATCGCGCGCGTCGGGGATGTCGATTCCCAATTCAGCCATATCTCTGTCATACACACGGACGAGAGCGGCAAGCTGTGGGTTGTCGAAAGCCTGATCGAGAAAGGGGCAGTCATCAGCTCTCTGGACGACGCGCTACACCATGGCCTTGGACGCTGCGTTATCTATCGTCACAACAACGCTGCGTTTGCTCGACTCGCCGCGGCACAAATTTACGATGTCGTGCAGCGTTCGCGCGGGCGAGGTGGCCGCCACATTTGGTACGATTTTTCCATGAAGCTCAACGGCTATAAGGAGCTTTTTTGTTCAAAGCTTGTGCGCCAAGCGTTTGACCTGGCAAGCGAAGGCAAGGTCATGTTGCCAACGTTCAAGACTTGCTTTGACATGAAGAACCGCGATTTCACCGAGCGCATCGGCGTTAGGACGAAAGAAACGTTTGCACCGGCCGACATTGAGCTGGAGCCGCACTTCGATCTCATCGCCGAATGGCGGGACTACCGCGTGACGTCGCGTCTGCGGCTACAAGATTTACTGATGGATAAGCTGTTCGCGTGGATGGATGCGTACGGCTACAAGTTCCACGAAGATCTGCCCATTCGCCTCATTGGAATCTTCGGTCGGCTCTCCAGTCGTTTATCTGAACGTACAAGAGCCCTTGTCGCCGACGTCTTGCCGGACGTGCCGCCCAACATGCGCCGCCGCACTATCCAGGCGGTGGCTATGCTGCACAAAACAGCCGAACCGCTGCTCGCCGATCTGCAGGAACTGGAGCAACAAAGCATCGATCGTTATGGCCGCCCGCTGCATGCGCGCCAAGTATTGGAGCACCTGGAACGCGTCCGCCAAGCAGCGAACGGGCGGATCGGGTACCTCGGCACTTCCAGAAGTTAGGGCGCCCTCCCACTCACCAAACGTGCGGAACGCAGTGTGGTCAGGCCATTATGCAGGGCGTCCTGCAACGCTTTCGGTCCGGCTTCCTCTGCGACGGCTTCCGGCACGATCCAGGCCCGATAGCGGTGCGCGATGATGACAGACGTACAGTGCAACGAGCCGCGCTGTCAACGGCGGAGTAAAAACCGGCCACCGTGGCGGAGTAACATTAGGCCAGCTGATGTAGGGGCGGTTGAAGCAGGAAGGCCCCTTTAGCTAAAGGGGCCTTCTTGTTTTCGGCGGTTGGTGTGGTGCTGTCAGGTT
>JAAERO010000158.1 GCA_024230315.1 Hyphomicrobium sp. | reverse complement strand
TTGAGCCGGGACGCATCGGATCCCGCTTCACCCGTTGGGTGCACCATTATGACCCCGCATCTATTCGCCTAAGATGCTGATGATAATATCTGAATCGGTAAGTTGGGGCTCTATCTAACCGACTTATCTGGGCAATGCGGGATAAGGTTTGGCTCAGCGAGATCATGCTGCAGCAGACGACCGTGAAGGCCGTCATCCCCTACTATCAAAAGTTCCTAGCGCGCTGGCCGAACGTAACGGCGCTGGCCGCTTCCGATCTCGATGACGTGTTGGCCGCCTGGGCAGGACTTGGCTACTACTTGCGCGCCCGCAATTTGTACAAATGTGCGCAGGTCGTGAGCAAGGAGTATGGCGGTCGTTTTCCCGACGGCGAAGCCGAACTGCAAAAGTTGCCGGGTATTGGTCCTTACACGGCTGCTGCAATCGTAGCGATAGCGTTTGGCGAACCGGCCACGCCAGTCGATGGCAATGTGGAGCGGGTGGTGGCGCGTCTCTTCGCTGTGCGCCAGTCCTTGCCGCTCGCTAAGCGTGAGCTCAAGCGCTTGGCTGAGACGCTGACGCCCGAAGATCGGCCCGGCGACTTCGCTCAAGCCATGATGGACCTCGGCGCAACAATCTGCACACCGCGCAAGCCATCTTGCCTGGTGTGTCCCGTGCAAACGGACTGCGCCGCCAATGCCAAGGGCATTGCGGCGTCGCTGCCCGTGCGGCTGGAAAGGGCCGAACGACCGTTGCGCGTCGGCATCGCCTTCGTCGCGCTACGTGAGGATGGCCATGTGCTGTTGCGCCGGCGCGCGGAAGCGGGGCTTCTTGGCGGCATGCTCGAAGTGCCTTCAACCGAGTGGACCGATCTCCTCCCGCCCGGGGACGATGCGTTACGCACCGCCCCTCTACGCGGCAATTGGTGGTTGGTGCCCGGCACCGTGCGTCACACTTTCACTCACTTCCAGCTGGAGCTGGTTGTTTACCGTGCCGTCGTGCCGGTGGATGCGACGTTGACTTTTTGGGCGGAGCCTGATTGTTGCCGCTGGGTTGCCCGCCGCGATCTCGACACGGCTGCGCTCCCAAGCCTGATGCGCAAGGTTGTGGTGCACGGTTTTGGCGAGCATTAAGCAAGCCTTCCCGCTGTCATGGTTGTAAGGCGGCCTGTATTTGGAGCATAATGGTTGCGGCCTGACCGGACTATTTGCCGGGACGAAATAGGGAGATCGCGACATGCGCCACGCACACCTGTCTTTGGCTTTCGCTGCGATGAGCGCTGTTGGGGCTCTTGCAGCTGCACCAGCTGTTCAGGCAGGCTCATCGTGGGACGAAATTCGCCCGGCCGTATTCGGTGACCGCGTGATCCATCAGGCTGGCGAGCTTGTCCAGCTCACAGCACCGTTCAGGCCGAGAGATCAAAGTATGGTGCCGGTGAAAGTGGAGGCCGGATTTAAGGACGGCCGCACCATCCGCGCAGTAACGCTTATCGTCGATGAGAATCCGACACCCGTCGCCGCCGTTTTCGACATCGGCGCAAAACGCACCGAGCTTGCGCTTGCCACGTTGCTGCGACTGAACGCGGCAACCTATGTTCGTGTTGTCGTAGAGGCGAGCGACGGCGAGCTTTATATGGCAGAGCGGCATGTGAGATTTGCCGGTGGTCAGGGCGCTTGTGCTGCGCCGTCCGTTGGCGATCCCGAAGAGATAGTCGCCAGCATGGGCAAAATGAAGCTGAGCCACACACAGAAGATTGCCGCCATAACCGAGATACGGCCGCACGCCAAGCTCACGGTCAGGCATCCTAGCCACACGGGTATGGTGCTTGACCAACTGACGCTACTTTACGTGCAGCTGCGCATTGTCACGGAGATGGAGGTGCGCCAGGGCGACGAGCGCGTCTTCTCCATGCGCGGCTCGATCACGCTCTCCCAGGATCCGTCGATCGACTTCGACTATCGAGTAAACGGGGCCGAGACCATGCATGTGATGGCCAAGGATAGCGACGGGGCATCGTGGCAGCAATCCTTCCCAATCGGGCAAGGCAGCTAGAGCATGTTCCGATCGATTGACGCCGCGCGTCAGGTGACGGCCACAGTCGGCTTGGGCGCTTCGGACTCAAAGGTATAGAGCGAAGGATCAAACGGCTCGCGAATCTCCTTCTCGGCAAGGATGCGAGAGCGGCGACGCAGCAGCGGCAGCACACGGTGTGCAAACCACATCATACGGCGCGCAGCCGTAGGATTGACGAGATTGGTGCTGGGCGCTTTAAAGCCGCGCCACTTCAGGATGTAGCCGATAGGCAGTTCCATCTCGTCCTGCAAGGCAATCATCTCCGCATAAAGACGCGTTGCCGGTGTCAGAAGCGAGCCAAAACCATTGCGGGGCTGCGCCCAGCCGACGACATAAAGATTCTTCACCGCGTCAGGGAACGCGCCAGCATAGACGTGGACGACCTCGTTCTCGACCGGCACGAGCCCCTTTGGCAGGAACGGGAAGCAGTTGTGAAAACCGGTGGCGGCCACGATCATGTCGTACTCGGCCACAGTGCCGTCCGTGAAGTGCACCTTTTTGCCGGCGAAGCGCTCGATGTCTGGGCGCGGCTTGATACGCCCCTGCCGCAAGTAGTTGAGCAGGTCGGTGCCGTAGGCGGGATGGCGCGCAAATAGCTTGTGCGTCGGCCGCTGCAGTCCATAGCGGCGATAATCGCCAATGACGGCCCATACCAGCGCACGCAGGAAGAGCCGCTGCATGAACACGGGCAGGCCCCAAATGGGGATATCAGTCAGCGGCTTGCCAAACGCTGTCTTGGGTAGGAACCAGTAGCCGGACCTGAGGCTCAAGTCGCACGACGTGCCGACGCGTGCTGCATCGCAGGCGAGATCGCAACCCGAGTTGCCGCCGCCAATAACAAGCACACGCTTGCCGCACAGCTGTTTCGAATCTTCGTAGTCCTTCGAGTGAATGAGCGTGCCTGTAAAGCTGCCGGGATATTCGGGATATCGCTTGTCCCAATGGTGGCCGTTGCACACGACTACGCCCTTGTACTCGCGCTCCTCTCCGTCATCGAAACGTACGCGCCAGCTCTCATCGGCCAGTGGCTGTGCGCGCACGACCGTGCGGCCGAACTCGATACCGCTCATTATCCCGCGATCGCGCGCGAAGATTTCCAGGTAGAGACGCATCTGCTCCTGGCTAGGAAAGTCAGGATAGTGGTCCGGCATGGGGTAATCGGCAAATGCGGTCGAGCGCTTAGAGGAGACGATATGAACGCCCTTGTAGATTCCGCGCAGCCAGTTGCCGCCTACAGCATCGTTGGCATCCACGTGATCGTAGGCGAGCCCGCGTTTGCGCAGGGCATCTGCCATCCCGAGCCCAACGGGACCTGCGCCAACAATGAGCAGGCGATCGCGTTTGGAGACAGCGTGCAACATGCGCTACCGATTGAACTCTTCAAGATTAAGCATCTGGTATAGCGACATAAACCGTTGGCGTCCAGAGTTGCGCCCGTGAAACGTATCCAGTGAGCGGTTGGGTCGCAGTCTGGGAAAGTGGCCAGCCTATTCTGCTGCGACGACCATTGGCGGGCTTACCAGACCGAGCTGACGCTTGGCCTCATCGCGCAGACTGTCGATGGGTTTCAATGTCCCCTCTACTTCGTAGTGCCAGAACGTCCAACCATTGCAGGCCGATTTACCTTGGACAAGGGCGCCAAGGCGATGAATGGAACCTTGGTTACCGTCACACGCCAACGTCCCATCCGCCTTTACTTCAGCGCGGATGCGCGCCCGGACGTCAAGCAGCATGGCCCCGGGCTCAAGAATGCCAAGCTCGATAATTGTGCCGAAAGGAACGCGAGGTTCGGCGCGCTTTGACTTCTGCGTTTCTAGGGACGACGGCGGTAGAGGGCGCACCTTGGCGATGCGTTCTTTTGCTGCCTTAGCGTAGTCGGGATCGCGTTCGATGCCGATCCAGCGGCGGCCCAAGCGTTTGGCCACGGCACCCGTGGTGCCGGTGCCGAAGAAGGGATCGAGTATCACGTCGCCCGGCTTGGTCGATGCTAGCAACACGCGATGCAATAGCGCCTCAGGCTTTTGGGTGGGGTGGGCCTTGCGGCCGCCTTCGTCTTTGAGGCGCTCAGGTCCCGAACAGATAGGAAAGAGCCAGTCGGAGCGCATCTGTATGTCGTCGTTAAGCGCCTTCATGCTTACGTAGTTGAATGTCGCGCGCGATCGCTTGTCACGGGTCGCCCAAATCAACGTCTCATGCGCGTTGGTGAAGCGTTTGCCGCGGAAGTTCGGCATGGGGTTCACCTTGCGCCAAATGATGTCGTTCTGGATCCAGAAGCCTATGTCTTGCAGCGCGACGCCCAGCCGAAACACGTTGTGATAGGAGCCGATAACCCAGATGGCGCCGTCGGGCTTGAGCACGCGCCGACATTCCCCAAGCCAAGCGCGCGTAAACTGGTCGTACTCGGCGAAGCTGGAAAACTTGTCCCACGCATCGTCAACGCCATCCACGCGCGTGTTGTTGGGGCGCATGAGGTCGGAAGCGAGCTGGAGATTGTAGGGCGGGTCGGCGAAGACGAGATCGCAGCTCCCCTCAGGGAGGCCACGCAGGGCCTTCAGACAATCATCGACAATGACACGATTGGCCGCTTGAGACGGCACGGGACAACGACGCGAGACCATGAACGCAACTTCCAATACAGGGGTTGAACACGCGCGGAAAAATAAACGCAGCGGGATAATTGCGCGACGCCCACCGGTTGGGAAGCCTTGACATGGTAAATTCGCATCGTCGCGGCCACCAAGCATTTGGTTAGAGCTCGAAAATACCGATCAAAAGGCGATTAATGTCGGCCTATGCAAGGCGAGGCAGTCCGCTCAAGCCAGCCCCAACGCCAACTGGACAGGGCGGAATGAGCGCCGGTGGTGCACCGTCACGCCGAGGCGGCGGATCGCGTCCTGGTGTTCCGCCGTGCCGTAGCCTTTGTGGCGTTCAAAGCCGTAGCCCGGCAGTTGGGCGCCAAGCGAGATCATCAGCCTGTCGCGTGTGACCTTGGCGATGATGGAGGCTGCCGCGATCGATAAGCAGCGCGCATCACCCTTCACGATCGTGCGCACCGGCACATCGAGCTGCGGCGCGCGGTTGCCGTCGACGGCGGCGAGCTTGGGAGCCACAGAAAGTTGCGCCACCGCTTCGGCCATCGCCCAAAGCGTTGCCGCAAGGATGTTGTCACGGTCGATGCGTTCCACGTCCGCGATGCCGACGCCGACGTGCGACGTCTTCATAATGCGGCCGTAGAGAAACGCGCGCGCTTCTTCATCCAGCAGCTTGGAGTCGTTAATGCCGTCCGGGATGCGCTGAGGATCGAGCACGACGGCTGCGGCGACAACGGGACCGGCAAGCGGCCCGCGTCCAGCCTCATCGACGCCGGCAACAGGACCGCCGTGAAGCTGCAGCTCAGCAGCTTCCAGCTCGAATGTCGGCATCTGGCGCGAATCGACAGTTCCCATAGCGGGGAACGTTTGCGAGCGCCGGGCCCCCTGTCAAAGGCTAGTGTCACTTCGCCGACAAGAATGGTGCTAGAAAAGCTTCATTTGTTGTACAAACACTCTGTGGAAAAGCGGAAGCCATTGAATTTACTCGCGATACTTAACTTTGATTATTCGTCAATCAGGCTGCGGTCGCACCGTGGTCGTTCTTTTTTTGGCTCGGGTGAAGTGCGGCTCATCCGAGCTTCTTGGATTTCTTGGTTAGTTCACGCTTGCAGTCAGACAACCCTAGTAGGCCGATGACACGCTAATATCCTTCATAGCCTAGGCCACTAGCGCCCGCACTGCATGCTTTGTTTCGCACCTACCGCATTGTCAACGCCGGAGTAAATCTACATCGTTTGGCCGGAGCAAAAGTGCAGCAGGGATGTAAGCGATAAGGCCCCCGATATCGGGGGCCTTATGGCGTTTCGCGGGTCATTGCTGAGCGGTTAGGTCCGGCGGCAGTTTTG
>JAAERO010000157.1 GCA_024230315.1 Hyphomicrobium sp. | reverse complement strand
TTGAGCCGGGACGCATCGGATCCCGCTTCACCCGTTGGGTGCACCATTATGACCCCGCATCTATTCGCCTAAGATGCTGATGATAATATCTGAATCGGTAAGTTGGGGCTCTATCTAACCGACTTATCTGGGCAATGCGGGCTAAAACCCATACTTCGAGTCGGACCACTTCACTGGGGGTGGATCACACGCCTTCACCCGTCTTGGGTCCTTCGCTGAGGCATGCGTGTTTATGCGGTGCATTGAGTCTGACAGAAGCGTTCTTAGAAAAGGTGGGAGCGCATTTACAAGATTCGCGAGGGAGCGTTGGGCTCCTCTCTACTACCGGAAGAAGAGCGGGGTAAGAAAATGAAACTAGCACGATTGTGGAGCGGAACGTTTGCGCTCTTGCTTGCTTCTGCGTGGGTTGGATCAGCCAATGCAGGTGATCCGAACGGGAACTTCATGATCCGCGTGCTTGGCACGGTCATTGAACCCGATGCAGATGTGGGTTCGATTTCGTCTAACGGCGCTGTCGTACCTGGTGCGGATGCCGACTTGGACACCGAGGTCGTTCCGGCTGCGACATTTACTTACTTCTTCAACAAGAACATAGCAGTGGAACTGATCTGCTGCGTCGCCACTATTGAAGCCCATGGCAAAGGTGCACTGGCGGGTGCCAAGCTTGGGACAAGCTGGATCTTCCCGCCTGTCGTCACCCTGCAATATCATTTAGATCCGATCAGAGGCATCAAGCCGTACGTAGGTGCGGGTGTGCAGTACATCCATTTCTTCGACGAAAATTCGAATATCGGCGGGAACATGAAGATCAACGATGCGTTTGGATATGCAATTCAGGCGGGTGCGGACGTATCCCTCGGTGACGGCTGGTATCTTAATGCCGACGTGAAGAAGATATGGATCGACACCGACGTCACGTGGAACAATTCTTCTCTGGGCGCTGTGCGGGCCGACATCAATCTTGATCCCTGGATCATCAGTGCCGGTGTGGGCTACCGCTTCAACCTAGAGGATCTTCTTAAAGGGCGCTCATCAGCGCCGACACTGAAGTGAACGTGTCAACGAGCGCCGTAGCGTTACGTAAGTGGCCCCGGGGGGCGGGTCGATTTGCCCAGTATACTTCTAGATGACTATACTTCAGCGCGGAGACACCATGTCAAAATCGACGACGGATCAGTATCTGGAGAACAATACGAAATACGCCACCGGTCAGGCGAACCACAGATCCAACTATCCAGGAAAGCAACGCATACAGCCTGCAAAGCGCGTGGCCGTCGTCGCGTGCATGGATGCGCGCCTCGACGTGGAGGACCTGCTCGGCCTGCAGACGGGTGACGCGCACATTATTCGTAATGCCGGCGGTGTGGTAAACGATGATGTGATCCGTTCTCTCATCATTTCACATCACTTGCTCAATACCAACGAGATTGTCCTTATCCATCACACGCGCTGCGGCATGCTCGCCTTTACCGACGACTTACTCAAGGCAGGCCTTGAGGGTGACCCGGCAGCCGAGAAATTGCTTGGCCAAGCGACGGGGCGTTCATTTACGAGTTGCAAGAAGAGCGCGTCGACGCCATCCGCGTTTCACGCCTTCCGCGGTCAAATTGAACCGCTCGACGCCCCTCGCGACGAGAAGAACATGGAGCGCCTTACATGGGACGTGCGGCGAGGGATGGGGTCGATCCTGAACCACCCCTGGATTCCGTCCACAGGTCCGGACGCGATGACGGTACGCGGATTTATTTACGACGTGGACACCGGAAAGCTCGAGGAAGTGAGCTATCCAGGACCAATGGGATTGACCGACTAACAGGCGGGAAATTCACGAACTGACTTCGTCCGGCTGAGACACGTCACTGACGATGGTAGAGGTAATCAGGTATTGCGCATCGCCTCTATCTGCATGGGCAGACATTAGAAAGCGCGGGATGTTATCGCTCTACTAGAGCATGCACAATTTGATCGCTAATCGGCTTCACGAGATATGATAATATGGTCCTGTCTTCCGTCTTCACAAAGGCTTCGACAGGCATTCCGGGAACCAGCGACTTTGCCGTTCAGTTTTGACAGTTCGTCGTCTGAGATCGCCATTCGAACCCGGTAATATTTGACGCCCGATACTTCATCGAGCATCAGGTCGGGTGAGACTGTCACGACTCTCGCCCTAAGTTCTGGGGTGGTGCACTGGTTGAAACTGGGCAGCCGCACCTTAGCCTCTTTGACCGGCCCCCACGGAGTAGTCCAGGCGGCATGTTAGTTCATGGCGGCTTCATCGGCTAGATGCTGCGTTGGCGCCGGAGCAAGTGTAGACGGCGGCGCAATACTGGGCCAGTGGAGCGGCGGCTTATTGCAGCTGCGTGGCGGTTTAAAAGCCGGCCACTGGCTAGGCTGATCTTTTCCGAATCGGGAGGGGTTAGCGGGGATGTATACCGTGGAGACGTAT
>JAAERO010000156.1 GCA_024230315.1 Hyphomicrobium sp. | reverse complement strand
TTGAGCCGGGACGCATCGGATTTTGCTTCACCCGTTGGGTGCACCATTATGACCCCGCATCTATTCGCCTAAGATGCTGATGATAACATCTGAATCGGTAAGTTGGGCCTCTCTCTAACCGACTTATCTGGGCAATGCGGGCCTAGAGGAACAAATGAAATCGCTAGACTGCGCCTCTTGAATATTTGCGGTTTATGCGCCGATCTCAAGTGCCCAACTCTTGTGCAGCCCCTCCAATTTTGGGGGCAACTTCCGGCGAAAGTACACTAAAAATGCGCGATCCGTGAGTAAAATTTAATCAATTTTTTGAAGGCGTTGCTTCGATGTGACAGGATTGCGAAAGAGCTATTGCAGCCTGTGGATTAGGCTTGTCGAATTCAAGGTTTTACGGGTTTTCTTCGTCCTCAGAAGCGTTCGAGTACAAAGCGCCGCAAGGGAGCGGCCGAGTTCACGCTGGCGCTTTAGAATGGTCGAACCAACGGGGGTGTATTCCATCATGGCCAGGTCTCACAAGTTTCTTTCCATATGTGGTGTTGCTGGCGCCGCGCTCATTGCGTGCACAACCGCCGCCGTGGCCGATGGCTACGAATATGAAGGCAAGGCGATGGCCGCGCCGGAAGAGGGACGGAAGTTCACCTATTCGTTCTCACTGATGGGCACGTCCGATTATGTGTTCCGCGGCATTTCTCAGACGGAGAACGATCCCACTATCCAAGGCGCTTTCGATATTGGATATGGCATCTTCTACGCTGGAGTTTGGGGATCGGGCATCGACTTCGAAGCAGCCTACCTCGATGACAACGTCGAGATCGACTATTACGCCGGCATCAAGCCGACGTGGCATGGGGCCGAGTTCGACTTCGGTATCATTTACTATTGGTACCCTGGTGACACGCTTGACCTGTTTGAACTCAAAGCTGGCGTCAGCGGTAGCCTGATTGATAAACTGTCGACGGGTGCGACGGTCTACTACAACCCGAACGTCAACGGCGATTATGGTGTCTACGAAGGCACCGTCGGCTATGAGTTCCACGAAATCGGGGGCATAACGCCGAGTATCGATGCCCTCATCGGCTACTTTGACTTCTACGATAACGGCGGTGTCGATTTTACGTATTGGAACGCAGGCCTTGCCCTGGCCGTCGGCAATATCACGTTTGATTTCCGCTATTGGGACACGGATGCTAGCAACGCTGGCTGCTTTGGTGTGTTGCCGAGTACCTGCGATGAGCGCTTCGTCTTCAGCGCTGGCGTCTCCGTCCCATAAAGCCTCCTAAGTCATCCTGGATGAACAATCGCGAATCGAGGCCGACGTTTGGCCCCGATTTGTATTTGTAACTGCACACGGAGAAAGCTACTTCAGTGTCCGCGGTCCTCGATCTTTGTGAGCACATTTTTTGTGCAGTTCCCTGTATTTGCTGGGCAGTCGGGCCGGTTAAGCGGCTCGCTGAGTGGCTGGAGGGACACACGCTTGGCGGGAGATGCAGCGGCAATCGATTGATGCTTGTGCTGAGCAATCTAATCAGGCCTTTCTGGTACAGAGCCGCGATTGCGGCAGGGGTGGTTCGGCGCGTTGGCGCTGAATTTGATGAGGGATACCTTCTGATATGACCGAGTTCCGCAAACTCGTACCTCTTTGCTGCGCCGCGCTGGCGGCGCTTTCTGGCGCAGCCTTGGCCGATGGTTATGAATACGAGGGCAAGGCCATGGCAGCTCCCGAGGAGGGGCGCAAGTTCACATACTCGTTCGGGCTCGCCGGTACGTCGGACTATGTCTTCCGCGGCATAACGCAGACGTTTGAGGATCCTACCATTCAGGGCAGCATCGACATCGGCTACGGCATGTTCTACGCGGGTGTCTGGGGCTCAGGCCTGGGTTCTGGCTTTGGTGCGAATGCCGAGTACGACTGGTACGCTGGGATCAAACCGAGCTGGGACACGCATACGTTTTTAGGAAAAATCGATCTCGACTTTGGTGCGATCTACTACACCTATCCTGGCGCGGCCGACGCCGGCGCGGAGTTTGGCTACGTTGAATTCAAAGCCGGCTACAGCTCGTCTTTTTGGTCTTTCCTGATCCCTGGCGTGACGTCGGGCACGACGGTCTACTATACGCCTGATAATTTCACCGAGACGGGGGAGGTATGGACGATCGAAAGTGCGTATGCCTGGGAAGGGCATGAGATTCGGGGCATCACTCCAACCATCAGCGGTGTTTTCGGGGCTGTGTATGGAGACCTAAGCGAAGGGTATGACGTCAATGGGTTTGGCGAGGACAAGTACTACTACTGGAACGCCGGACTTGCACTTGCTGTCGGGAACATCACGTTTGATTTCCGCTACTGGGATACGGATATCGGCACTGTAAGTACTATTACGCCTGGGTTCTGTGCGACAACGGGTGACTGCGATGAGCGCTTCGTGGCGACCGTTTCGGTCAGCGTACCCTAGTCCACTCCCGGAGGACCGACGCCGGCCGTGCAGGTCGAAGCGCGTTGGGAAAACCCTCGGGAAACAATTGAGAATTTTGCAAAGCCGGGGCCAAAAGCTCCGGCTTTCGCGTTTCGCCGCCGCTCTACAACGTGGGGCCGGTTTTGCCCGCCTCTGTGCTCTCAGCCGACACAGCACTGTCATATGCTTCGGCTATCACTTCACCTGCGGAATATGAGCATTGGCTGCCTGCCGTACCGCTTTCCGCAATGGCTGCAGGCGGCCAACGCGCTGAGCGTGTTCATTGCCCTCTAACGACGCGCTCGGCGAGGCCAGAGGCCAGCTTTGTGGCGACCGACGGGCGACCCCGCTGCCGGAGGTGACGCAAGCTGGCCTCGTTTGCTTTCGGTCCGCCTCTAAATCTCCTCAAAGCCGGTTTCCCATGTGATCCTTCGGACGCGCTCGCGGCAACGCGTCTTGATGCTTTTCCCCAGTTTTGCGCCGGCATCGCTTGCCCGCTTCTATCGAACCGCACAATAAAAGGGGGGAAGACGATCTGGGGGGGGGGAGTCGCGTGATCCTCATCATTGCAGGCATGATCGCATTGACCATCGCTGTGGCTTTTTGGCTTGCTGCGCAATTCACGGCTGAGCGTGTCCATTTCCAGACAACTCTGGATCGGCCCTGCTCGTTTGGCTGCTCGATAGCTTGGCTTGCCATTCGCAGCCACGATACCGAAGCCGTTCTGGAGGCGCTTCGTGTCGTCAATCCTGCGCCGTGTAACTGGAGCTCTGGCATCGGCGCTGTCTACGATAACCAACTTGGCGAGTTGCACGTGTTTGTCTCGCCGTCCGTCGATAATTGGACGTTCGTCGTCGGTCTGCCGCTACCCCATCCCGTCGGGCGCGGCTTTGTGGACAACTGCACGCCGTTGCTCGTCGATCTCGGCGGACATTTCCCAGAGGTGCAGTACTTCTTCGCCTATCCACTCATAGATTTCTTCGCGTGGGCGCGCGTGCGTGACGGACGCCTCGTCCGAGCCTTCGCCATCACCGATGAGGGCGTCGCTTGGAGCAAGGGACGCGCGACCAAGGAGGAGCGCGCCCTAGGTCTCAAACTGTTCGAGCTGCGTGGTGTTCGTGGGCGCAAGGGCGACGCTGGCGGCGAGATGATCTTGCATCCGACCGAAGAGCACGTGATGCGTCTTGCGCAGCGCTGGAGTCTTGATCCGACTACGCTGTCCAGTCTGGCGCCGCAGCAGACGGCCCTAGGCTATATCGCACAGGCGCCGGGGGCGTGGCGCACTGAGCGCATTCGCAAGACGGACCGCCCCAGAAAGATGGCCTGAGCGTGCCAAACGCTTTAGGAGTGGGTGAGCAGTCCGGCAACCGCCGCACGGAATGCACGCCGGCTGCTACGTCCTGATCAGGCTGCGCGTTTGGCGGCGAGACTGAATTGGACCGCCTTACGCACTGATTCGAGATCGATGACAACCGCCGATATGGGCGCCGCCGGTTTTTGGACGATGAGCCGCGTCGTCGGCTTCATGGGCTCAAGGCGCGGCGGGCGGCCCATGTGGGCCGACTGGGCTCTTGCAGCGAGGGGTACGCCTTTCCAGGTGGCAGACGGTAAGGGCGGTGGCGAGGGGCGCGGCTGCTAGGCACGTTGAGCTTGGCAACAACGGCAAGGCGCCCAGGCAGCGCAAAGTAGGTCGTTGGGCGAGAGCCTTGCACGGACACCGCTGTCTCAACGGGTTCATCTGCTTCACAGGTGGGCTTGGCATTAACGGGAAGCAGAGGCGAGGCGGGATCAGGGGCAACTTCACGAAGGCTTCTGCGGCGACCTCAGGATGGTCCATGGTCTCATGTGCGGGATCAGCCGGCACGGGGAGCGGAGGTGGAACCGGTGAGGTCTCCGTTTCCGTTACGGCTTGTGCAGCGTCGTGCAAGCAAGTGTGAGACGGCCATTTAAGGGATCGCCAGATGCGGATCCAAGTGCTGTGACGTTTGCCTGACACAGCAAATCCACCAACCGTTAGACTTCGACTGATAGATCAACCTCACGGCCGTGGTAAACAAAGGCCTAAGCTTAGTCGCGCTCCAGCACATCCCCTGTGTTCAGCACAAAGAGTATCACCCTCCCCCTGTATGGGGGTGATGTTTACCGGCAAGGCTTGGTTGGCCATCAATGATGGTGGCTGCTGTGGCTGGCACGATAGGTCTTTACGCGCTCGCGCCCATTGTGCGTTCTACGGGCTGCCCTGAAACTCAATGACGCGCGGCGGTGGGATGGGTGTCAACGCCGGAGTAAATCTACATCGTTTGGCCGGAGCAAAAGTGCAGCAGGGATGTAAGCGATAAGGCCCCCGATATCGGGGGCCTTATGGCGTTTCGCGGGTCATTGCTGAGCGGTTAGGTCCGGCGGCAGTTTTGG
>JAAERO010000155.1 GCA_024230315.1 Hyphomicrobium sp. | reverse complement strand
TTGAGCCGGGACGCATCGGATTTTGCTTCACCCGTTGGGTGCACCATTATGACCCCGCATCTATTCGCCTAAGATGCTGATGATAACATCTGAATCGGTAAGTTGGGCCTCTCTCTAACCGACTTATCTGGGCAATGCGGGTTGCAACAAGCTGCCGGCACAGATGTCGACGGCGAGATAGGACCGTTGACGCTCGCGGCGGTCGCGCGCAGCGCCTTAGACGTTGTGCTCGACGACTACGCCGAAGTGCGGCGACACCGCTATCGCTCACTCCCACAGTTCTGGCGGTTCGGCCGCGGGTGGCTCGTGCGCGTCGATAAGACACTGAAGCTTGCGCGCGACGTTGCAAAAGCAACCGCTGCTCAAGAATCTTCCTCTCCATCACAACAAAAAGGACCTTCCAACATGGCTGCTTCCTCGAAACCGACGTCGAAATGGTGGGGCGAATCCATGACGATCTGGGGCGCGCTCATAACGGGGCTCTCAACCGTGCTGCCTGCACTCGGACTCATAGTCGGCTTTGATATCACCGGCGATCTGGTGCGCGAGGCCGGTGAACAAATCGTGCAAACAGTGCAGGCGTTTGTGGACTGCTCGGGACGATCTTGACCATTTACGGACGCCTTCGCGCGAGCCAGCTCTGGAACAGCGCAGCATGATGATCAAGCTTTGAAATCGTGCGCGAGCATTCATGGGCAGTTCAGTAGGGGTCGCTAGCGTACCGCAGAATTTTCGACTGAGGCCTCCATGCTGCGAATTACTGCCACATTTTTGCTTCTCGTAAGTGTCTTCGCGACGGATCGCGCTGGCGCCGACAATTGTTATGCAGACTGGTCGGTGGCGGCGCCGATCGTGAGAAAGGAGGGGCTGACGACTGTCGAGTCGCTTTGGAAGCTGGCGCAATCCAAGATCTTGGGCCAGATCGTGAAGACGACACTGTGTAAGGAGAGGAGCAGGTTCGTCTACCGTCTTGTGGTGCGCAATCCCAACGGGCGGGTTGTGAACAAAAAGGTTGACGCGCGCCAGCCCTTCAAGCGCTAGGATGATGGGACGAGGCCCGCTATAGTCGAACCTGTTGCGGGAGCAGGGAGCATTGCGAGAGCAAACGTGCGTGTGCTTGTCGTAGAAGATGACAAAGACCTGAAGCGCCAGCTCGTGGCAGCGCTATCCGACTCCGGCTACGCGGTCGACAGCGCGGGCGACGGGGAGGAGGGTTATTTTCTTGGCGATACCGAGCCCTATGACATCGTGATCCTCGATCTCGGGCTGCCGAAGATGGACGGCATTTCTATCCTCGAGCTGTGGCGGCGCTCCGATCGCAAGATGCCAGTTATCATTCTCACCGCGCGGGATCGTTGGAGCGACAAGGTGGCCGGTATGGACGCCGGCGCTGACGATTATCTTGCCAAGCCGTTTCATATGGAGGAGCTTCTGGCGCGTGTGCGCGCACAGGTGCGGCGCGCCTCCGGCCATGCCAAGAGCGAGATCGAGTGCGGGCCACTAATGCTCGACACGAAGACAGCGCGGGTGACGTGCGCAGGCCAAGAGATCAAGCTCACTTCACACGAGTACCGGCTGCTCGCCTACCTGATGCATCATAACGGCCGTGTCGTGTCGCGCACCGAGCTTGTGGAGCATCTCTACGAGCAGGACTTCGATCGTGACTCCAACACGATTGAGGTGTTCATCGGACGGCTGCGCAAGAAAATCCCCGTTGATCTGATCCAAACGGTACGCGGGCTTGGCTATCGCCTGAGCGATGAGCCTGAGCAGGGCTGATGCCCATGCGGTTTAATTCCCTCGCGTTCCGATTGTTTGCTACCGCCGCAGCCTGGACTCTCGTGGTGCTGCCGCTGGCGGGTCTCATCATCTACGGGCTTTACCGCGACGACGTGCAGGCAAGTTTCGATGGTCAACTGCGAAAGCTCGTCAACGCCATCACCGTTGACTCCATGAGCCTAGGTTCCGTGCCTGAGGCGCCAGCGAATCTTTACGAGCCGCTGTTTGAGGTGACGCACTCGGGCTGGTACTGGCAGATCACGCCGCTTGATGAGCCTGAAGCGCACAAGCTGGTATCTCCCTCGCTTGCCACTGCCTCTCTTCCCTCCCCCGCTGCCAAGAACGTTGCGCCCGATCCCTCCGGCGCGCGATGGATGGACGTGATGGGCCCGAAGGGCGAGCCTTTGCGCGTGGTGGAGGTGATCGATACGCTTGGGCATGATCCCGACAAGCCGCGTTATTCTATTGTCGTCGCGGGGCCGCTCGATTGGCTGGAATACCTTGTCTCCAACTTTCGCAACCGATTGACCACGGCACTGGCGCTGGCCGGAATTGGTCTCGTCGCTGTGACGCTGTTCCAGGTACGGTTCGGCCTCCTCCCGCTGCGCAGGATCGAACGCGGTTTGGCAAATATTCGCTCAGGTGAAGCCGATACGCTGCAAGGCGAATTGCCCGCCGAAATCGAGCCGCTGCAGTTCGAACTCAACGAGCTCATTCGTTCCAACCAGGAGATCGTTGATCGCGCCCGCCGGCACGTGGGTAATTTGGCACATGCTTTGAAGACACCGCTTGCCGTCATCACGAATGAGGCGCGCGAAGAAAAAGGCGGCTTCGGTGCCAAGGTGGCCAAGCAGGCACAGATCATGAGTGACAACGTAAGCCACTACCTTGATCGCGCACGCATGGCGGCGCGGGTCAATGTGATCGGCCGGGTGACGCCCGTGGCGCCCGTTATCGGGCCGCTGGTGCGCACGTTGCCGCGCATCCATCATGAAAAGAATGTGGAAATCTCCTCAGAATGTCCGCCGGATGCGTACTTCCGGGGGGAGCGGCAGGACTTGGAAGAGATGCTCGGTAACTTGCTCGATAATGCATGCAAGTGGGCGCGTAGAAATGTCGATCTTAGCGTAGAGGTGTCATCTGACTCTGGTTCCGCGCACCGGAGACGATTGACGATTAGGGTTTCCGACGATGGCCCTGGGGTTTCGGAGGAGCAGCGCGCCACCATCGCGAAACGCGGTATGCGTCTTGATGAGACAAAGGCGGGTTCCGGCCTTGGGCTTTCGATTGTTACGGATTTGGCACAGTCCTATGGCGGGACATGCGAATTGGGGCGTGGGCCGAAGGGGGGACTTTCCGTATGCCTCCAGCTTCCGGCTGCGTGATGTTTGTGTCCTTGCGAAACATGCATGCTTGGCCCCATTGATGCCGGTATTCCGTCATGGTCTTTGCACATTCGCTGGCTAAGGGGCTTTCCTGCGCTCCAAGTGGGAAGGACTGTGTTTAAAGTGGCTTCGAGAAAAAGAGACGAGGGAGAGTCCGCCATGTCCCCTGCGCGTTTAGTCGCGATTGCGCTTATTCCAATAGTGCTGACGGCTTGCGGTCCCGATGGCCCGAGCAAAGCGGATACGGGCTTGATCGTCGGTGGTGTTGCCGGCGGCATCATCGGCAATCAAGTAGGCAAAGGCAGCGGTAACGTGCTTGCTACCGTTGCCGGCGCTGTGGTTGGCGGCATCGTGGGCAGCGAGATCGGCCGCTCCATGGACAAGCAAGATCGCATGCTTGCGCAGCGGGCTGAGTACGCGGCGCTGGAAGAAGGCACGTCGGGCAAGCCCCGGCGCTGGGACAATCCCGATAACGGCCATTACGGAGAGATTGTTCCCAGCAGTCCTTACAAACGTGGTGTTGCCGACTGCCGCGATTACACCCACACCATCTATATAGACGGCAAGCCGCGGACAATGCGCGGCACTGCTTGCCGTAACGGCGACGGCACGTGGCGCAACGTCGCTTAATTCCGGCTAGGGGCTCAATTCACCGTTAACTATTTGGGCGCGGTGCCGCGGCACAAGATCTCGTTAGCGCGTGCGGGGCTTGTCTCTTTAGCTCGTCAGCCCTATTCCAGCCTCGCGGCAGGGGTTGGATGACGACATGGTGCTTTGGATCAGTTTTGCGGTACTTGCGGCTGCGGTCACGTGGGCGGTAACGCGACCGCTGTTGCGGACGGGCACGACATCGGAACGTCCCGCCGATGGGGATCTGGCCGTCTATCGTGATCAGCTTGCCGAGATTGAATCAGAAAAAGCGCAAGGTTTGATTGGCGAACCGGAAGCCGAGGCAGCGCGGACCGAGGTGGCGCGCCGCCTCATTAAGCGCTCTGAAGAACAGGAGTCGGCTGGGGGTGCGGGGACGGCATCGGTTGTGCGCCAGGTTGCGCTTTATGGCGCGTCAGCTTTGCCCGTCATCGCACTTGGTATCTATCTTGCGGTTGGCTCGCCCATGTTGGCGGGAAAACCTTATGAAGCTCGACTTAAGGCACCGCTGGAGCAAGCAAGCGAAGCCGATCTTGTCGCAAAGGTCGAAGCCCACTTAAGGCAGCACCCGGAAGACGGCCTCGGTTGGAACGTCATCGCACCGGTCTATATGAGACAGGGCAAACTCCAACAAGCGGCCGAGGCTTTCGAGCGGGCGATACGTCTACAGGGCGAAACCCCGGAACGATTAGGCGGTTTTGCCCGGGCGACGATCATGGCGCGCGACCGTATCGTCACAGCAGACGCGCAGCGCGCGCTTGAACGGATTCTGGAACTCGATCCAAAATCGATCGAACCGCGGGTATGGCTTGCCATTGCCAAGGAGCAGGAGGGCTTACTTGCCGCAGCTGAAACTGCATACCGTAAGTTGCTTGGCGAGGTGGGATCCCAAGGACCGTGGCGTGAAATTCTCCAACAGCGCCTGACGAACATTACGGTACAACAGGGCGGCGAAGCTGATTTGGGAAATGCACCGTCCGCACCTGAAATTGAACCCGGCAAAATGGCGAAGTATCGGGCCATGAGCCCGCAAGAGCGCCAAGAGGTCATCAATCAGATGGTCGATGGGCTCTCAGCGCGTCTGAAGAAGGACGGAAAGGATCTCAAGGGCTGGATGCGACTTGTCCGCGCCTATAGCGTGCAAGGCCGTGCAAGCGAAGCCTCAACAGCGCTCGCAGATGCGCGCCGTAACTTCGCCGGGGATGAGAAGTCGCTCGCCGAATTGAACGCGCTGGCGCAAAGCCTAGATATAGGCTCGTGAGGATGCGGTCGATGCGTGGGAAGACGATGCGATGACGCGTAAGCAACGGCGAGGTGTCTTGATCGGCGTGGGCGTCGCGGTGCTCACCGTGGCCGTGGGCCTCGTACTGTTTGCGCTGCGCGACTCAATCGTGTTCTTTCACACGCCCAGTGACGTCGTAGAGAAAAACATCGCGCCGGGGCAAAGGTTTCGTTTAGGTGGCCTCGTCGCCGAAGGATCGGTGAAGCGCGGCGAGGGTGCAAAAGTCGAGTTCGTCGTGACGGACACGTTAAAGACTTTGCAGGTCATCTATGAGGACGTGCTGCCCGATCTTTTCGGCGAAGGGCAAGGCGTGGTTGCGGAAGGTACGCTGACGCCATCGGGCGTCTTCGTGGCCGATACCGTGTTAGCCAAGCACGATGAAACTTATATGCCCCCAGAGGTGGCGAAGGCGTTGAAGGAAAGGGGTGTGAAGCTGGGCCAGGGTGCTGCGCATCCTAAGGGGGAATAAAGCCAAGGAGGGGCGAGCTTCGTTGAATGACAATAGAAATGGACGAGCGGCTTGATCGTTGAGGTTGGACATTTCGCGCTGGTGTTGGCGATCCTGGTTGCCATCTTTCAGATGGTCGTGCCGGCATGGGGCGCACACGTCGGCGATGAGCGCTTGATGCGCGTTGCCGAACCGGCGGCATTGTGTCAGTTCGGCCTTCTGGCGATTTCAGCGATCGCACTCGCCAACGCCTTTATTACGTCCGACTTTTCCGTTGCCAACGTGGTTGCGAATTCGCATTCCACAAAGCCGCTGCTCTATCGCATCTCCGGCGTGTGGGGAAACCATGAAGGATCGATGATCCTTTGGGTGCTGATCCTGGCGCTGTTTGGGGCGGCTGTCGCTGCTTTCGGCCGCAATTTGCCCGCAACGCTCAAGGCAAATGTCCTTTCTGTACAAGCGTCGATTGCGGTTGCCTTCTGCCTCTTCATTCTCCTCACCTCCAACCCGTTTTTGCGCATCGACCCCGCGCCGGCCGATGGCAATGGGCTAAATCCCATATTGCAAGACCCGGCACTCGCCTTCCATCCGCCATTTCTCTACACGGGCTACGTTGGCTTTTCGATCGCCTTTTCCTTTGCCATTGCAGCCCTGATCGAGAGGCGTCTTGATGCAGCCTGGGCGCGATGGGTGCGGCCGTGGACGCTGGCGGCCTGGATGTGCCTGACGATCGGCATCGCCATGGGGTCTTGGTGGGCCTATTACGAACTCGGCTGGGGCGGCTGGTGGTTCTGGGATCCTGTTGAGAATGCCTCCTTGATGCCGTGGCTTGCAGGAACCGCGCTGTTGCACTGCGCGGTGGTTATGGAGAAGCGCGAGGCGCTAAAGGTCTGGACGGTGTTACTCGCCATATTGGCGTTTTCGCTTTCTTTGATGGGTACGTTCTTGGTGCGCTCGGGCGTTCTGACCTCGGTGCATGCCTTCGCCGTCGACCCGACGCGCGGCATATTTATTCTTGCGATCATGACGCTGTTTACAGGGGGCGGGTTGGCGCTGTTTGCGCTGCGGGCGCGCAATCTGCGCCAAGGTGGGATCTTTGCGCCGATCAGCCGCGAGGGCGCTCTCGTCCTCAACAATATCCTGCTGACGACGGCGTGCGCGACCGTTCTCATTGGGACGCTTTATCCGCTGGTACTTGAAGCGCTGACCGGCGCCAAAATCTCGGTTGGGCCTCCGTACTTCAACATGACATTCGGGCCGCTGATGCTGCCGTTGCTCATCGCGTTGCCCTTTGGGCCGCTTCTGCCTTGGAAGCGCGGGGATATTCTGGGCGCGGCGCAACGGCTCATGTTTGCGGCGGTGTTAGCCGTTGTCGTACTGGTGCTGGCCTGCTCCACGTTCCATCGAGGACCGATCCTGGCACCGTTCGGTCTGGCGCTCGGCGTGTTCGTGATGTTGGGCGCGATGATAGAGCTCGCGACGCGGGTGCGATTCGGCGAAGTGCCGTGGCGCGAAAGCTTGCGCCGCCTCAAAGGGCAGCCGCGTTCGGCCTTTGGGACAACGCTGGCCCATTTCGGTGTGGGGTTGATGGTGGTGGGCATCGTTGCGACATCAGCCTATCGCGAGGAGAAGATCCTTGTGATGAAGGCGGGCGAGACGACGCAGCTAGCAGGATATGCGCTTACCTTCCGCGGCGCGGCACCGCGCACAGGTCCAAATTATCGTGAGGAAGTCGGTGTATTCGACGTGATGCGCGATGGGAACGCAATTACTGTGCTCGAGCCGTCAAAGCGCATCTACGATGCGCCACCGCAGCCTACCTCGGAGTCTGGTATCCACGCGGCCTGGCGCGGTGATGTCTATGTGGTGTTGGGCGATAAACAAAAGCACGGCGGCTTTACCGTGCGCATCTTTTTCAATCCTCTGGTGCGTTTTATCTGGATAGGGGCCTTGATCATGTTTCTGGGCGGGGCAGTTTCGCTTTCCGATCGACGACTGCGGGTTGGTGCGCCACGGCGCACAGGCCGTGCAATCGCGCCCGCGCCGGCCGAGTGAGCCTCGCCATGGTCACCCAATGGCATCGGCTCGCGACCGCACTGATCATCGCCATGCTTGTATGTTCGAGTGCATTTGCGGTTGAGCCCGACGAAATCCTGTCTGACCTCGCGCTGGAGGCACGCGCACGCAGCATTTCTGCTGATTTGCGCTGCCTCGTCTGCCAAAATCAATCGATCGACGATAGCAATGCACCGCTTGCGCGGGACCTGCGCTTGCTCGTACGCGATCGGCTCAAAGCCGGCGACAGTGATGAGGACGTCCGTGCCTACATCGTTTCGCGCTATGGCGAGTTTGTCCTGTTGCGACCGCCCTTCAACATCCGCACGGTATTACTCTGGCTTGCACCACTTCTTGTCCTGCTCGCCGCGATCACAATCGCGATCCAAGTATTTGTACGGCGCCCGCCTAGATCGGGGCGAACAGGGGTACCCGCGCTCACTGGCGAGGAAGAGGAAAAGCTGCGCGCTCTACTGGCTGAGGCGGACAAAAGCAGCAAGAAGATCTAGTGGTTGGCGCAAGCCCGACGGCAGTCGTTGCTTGAACGGCCTTCAAAAACGATGGGAGCTGGCGGCTCGTGCACCCCATTTCCCCAAGGTTCTCGTGAGAAAACCGGGCAAAAGATGCGTTCATTACCAACTGTTAAGGCAATCGAAAGGCTGCCGTAATGCCGGCTTAGATACGCAATAGGACTTAATTCCAATCCTTGCCTGAGCGATGGAGGTTTCTTCGCATGCACGTTCAACCCGGCTCGCCTGAGGGCGCAGCAACGACCGGACCAGCGATTACCCGGGGCCGCAGATTTGGGCGTCTTGCCGCAGTGACGGTGTTGGGTGCCGGCCTACTTGCGCTGGGCGTGGCCGAGCGGCCGTCGCCAGCGGTTGCGCAACTGCAGCCAGGCTCTCCAATGACCGGCATGGGGTCGTTTGCCGATGTTGTGGAACGTGTGAAGCCGGCTGTCGTCTCCGTCTCGACCATGAACGCAGGACCGCGGCTTGCCAGCCGTGACAATCGGAAGGGTCCACGTGGTGGTCTCCCCAACTTGCAGGAAGATCATCCACTATACGATCTGTTCAAAAATCTTCCCAAAGAGTTTAGCGCGCCCCAGCAGCCGCGTCCACGTGGGCGGCGAGCGACTGGCTCTGGCTTCGTCGTTTCTGCCGACGGCTATGTGGTGACCAATAACCACGTGATCGACGGCGCAACAGAGGTTTTTGTTAGCTTCGATGATCAGGAAAAGCTTGAGGCTGAGCTGATCGGCACGGACGTGCGCACTGACATTGCGCTTCTGAGGATCAAGAACAGCAAAAAGAAGTTCCCGCACGTGACGTTCGCGGACAAGAAGCCCCGCGTGGGTGACTGGGTGTTGGCGGTCGGCAACCCGTTCGGTCTCGGTGGGACCGTGACGGCCGGCATCGTGTCGGCGCTTGCGCGCGACATCGGAGGACCGGGCCCGTACGACTTTATGCAGATCGATGCGGCTGTGAACCGCGGCAACTCGGGTGGCCCAACGTTTAACCTCGAGGGTGAAGTCGTCGGGGTGAATACGGCAATCTTCAGCCCAAGCGGGGGCAACATCGGCATTGCATTCGCGGTCCCAGCCAACACTGTGAAAGACGTCATCGATGAGCTCAAGAACAGTGGTTCGGTGAGCCGTGGGTGGTTAGGCGTCAAGATCCAAAACGTTGATGACGACACTGCTGCGAGCCTCGGACTGAGCGAGGACAAGGGGGCCCTCATCAGCGAAGTGATGGCCGATAGCCCGGCTGACGACGCCGGCCTTAAGGTTCAGGACGCGATCTTGGAAGTGAACGGTAATGAGATTGAGGACAGCCGTGACCTTGCTCGCAAGATCGCCGACTTTGCGCCGGGAGCGACCGTCAAAGTCAAGGTGTGGCGTAATGACACGAAGAAGACCCTCAACGTCAAGCTCGGCAAGTTCCCGAACTCCACGAAGGTAGTCTTGGGCAAGTTCGATGACGATGAGGCCGAGGAAAAACCTGACAAAGTTGACCTGAAGCAGCTGGGTCTAACGTTAATGCCCGCACGTTCAGGTGGCTCTAAGAAAGGGGTAGCCATTGCTGAAGTGGACCCCAACTCAGACGCCGCCAAGAAGGGTTTAAAGTCGGGCGACGTGATCCTTGAGGCTGGCGGAAAGAGCGTCTCCTCACCAGCGGACGTTCTTGAGACCCTCAAGAAGATGAAGGAGCTGGGCCGTACCGCGGTGCTGCTCCACATCAAGACCGGCGATCAGAAGAGGCTTATCCCCGTTCAGATCAATAAGAGCTGACGAGTAGGGGAGCTCGGCTGGATACTAGGCGGCTCGTCTCCTTAAAAAAGGGGACGGGCCGCCTCGACGTTGTGCAAGTGAGACGTCAGAATGTTAGCCTCATCTCAGATTCGAACCTGGCAATCCGGTGAACTAATGCGCGTTCTGGTAATCGAGGACGACCGCGAAACGGCGCAATTCCTGCGAAAGGCGCTGAAGGAAAGCGGGCATGCGGCCGATATCGCCGAGGACGGCGAGACGGGATTGAGTCTTGCGCAAGAGGGCAATTACGACGTGCTGATCGTCGATCGCATGCTGCCACGTCTGGACGGTTTGTCGGCCATCAAGGAGTTGCGGGCAAAAGACATGCGCACGCCCGTCCTCATCCTTTCCGCGCTCGGCGATGTGGATGACAGGGTTAAGGGGCTGCGGGCCGGCGGGGACGACTACCTGACGAAACCCTATGCCTACTCTGAGCTTCTTGCGCGCGTCGAGGCGTTGGCACGACGCTCTGTGCCGGCGGAGCAGGAGACGCGCTATATTGTCGGCGGCCTGGTTTTGGATCGCCTTTCGCATCGCGTGACGCGCGACGGTGAGCCGATTCAGCTCCAGCCACGTGAATACCGTCTGCTTGAGTACCTGATGAAGCATGCAGGTCAGGTCGTGACGCGAACAATGCTCTTGGAACACGTGTGGGACTATCACTTCGATCCACAGACGAACGTGATCGACGTGCACGTCTCGCGGCTCAGGGGAAAGATCGATAAAAACTTCGACAAGCCTCTTTTGCACACCGTGCGCGGGGCGGGCTATACGATCCGCGATGGCCCAGGCTAATCTTCTAAGCCGGGCGGTCTCGACGACCGCATTCCGGCTCGCCGCGGTGACGGTGGCGGCCTACCTCATTTGTGCGGGCTTTATCGTCGGTCTGCTGTTCTGGCAAACGAACCGTATTTTTTCCAATCAGGTTTTGACGACGCTGCGCTCAGAAGCGAAGTTGCTCAAAGCGGATGCGCAGACCGGCGGTTTGCCCGCGCTCACACGTGCCGTTGAAGCGCGCAGCCAGCCTGATGGATTAGGGCTTTACTATTTAGCCGGTCCCAGCGGCGTAAAGCTCGCTGGCAACCTCAGCCGCGTGCCGCCGGAGATCGCCGAGAGCAATTCGGGTGGCGTGTTTCGTTATGCCAAAGGCGCCAATGACGGAGAGAATGCGCATCTCGGCGTTGCCATTCCTGTCGAGCTCAAAGGGCGCGCGCACCTCATTGTTGGGCGTGACATCGAGGAGCAACGGCGTTTCGCCGATGAGATGGGGCGCGTCTTTCTCATCGGATTCGGCTTGTTGTCGTTAGCGGGTCTTTCTGGCGGGTTCGTCATCAGCCGCATTGTGCTGAAACGAATCGAGACGATCAATGTCGCGAGCCGGTCAATCATGCACGGCGACTTATCGCGGCGCATTGCGCTTAGCGGCTCGGGGGATGAGCTTGACGATTTGGCCGAAAATCTCAATGCCATGCTGGATCGCATCGAAGCGCTGATGAACGGTTTGCGCGAGGTTTCCGATAACATCGCCCACGACTTGAAGACACCTCTGAGCCGCTTGCGCAACGCCGCTGAAGCCGCGCTACGCGATCCAACCAGGGAAGGCGCTTGCCGGAAGGGGCTAGAGCACACGATCGAAGAAGCAGACGAGCTGATCAAAACCTTCAACGGGTTGTTGCTGATCGCGAGGCTCGAAGCCGGCGCCCTGGAGGACAACGCTGAACGTTTCGATCTGGGCCGCGTCGTGTGCGATGTGGCGGAACTCTACGAGCCGGTGGCTGAGGAGCGCCAACTAGAGCTTGAGATCGATGCAGGCGATGGTCCTGTTATTACAGCCAACCGCCAGCTCGTAGGCCAGGCCGTGGCCAATCTTATCGACAACGCTATCAAATACTCGGCGCGCGCCACCAAAACGCACACCACAGACGCAGAGATCACCGTCAGTTTGGCCATGCGCGAAGAGGGTATAGAGATCGGTGTCGGCGACCGTGGGCCGGGCATTGCCGTGGCCGATCGCGAGCGCGTTCTGAGGCGCTTCGTGCGCTTGGAGAAGAGCCGCACCGAACCTGGAACAGGATTGGGCTTGAGCCTGGTGCAGGCTGTGGCGCGTTTGCATGGGGGCAGTGTCCGCCTGGAGGACAATGAGCCAGGCCTGCGTGTAGTCTTGACGTTGCCGCGGCGACTGGCCGAGTAGAGTCAGAAGGTGGCTTTTCGATCGAGGACGGGCAGGCGCAATGGCGGCAAGCGAGCTGGAGGCGAAACCATTCTTTGAGCGTATCTGCGATGCGCCGCTAGCGGTGAACAATGAGCGTGTTTCTGGCGCGCCTGTTAGCCTGCGCGAAGCTGCAAAGGCGTCGCCCGAGCTCGCGGCGCTTTCGGGGCTTATGGAGAAAAGCTCTGTTTCGAATCTCCTGGCTGGCGTCTTCTGTGGGTCGCCATATCTATCAAGTCTCGTCGAGCGCGATATTGTGCGCCTGCAACGTGTCCTCACGCGTGTTCCCGAAGTCTATTTCGAGGAGCTCAAACGGCACCTTGAGCATGATCTCGGCCAGGCGGCCTCGCTTGAGGAAGCAATGCGGTCCTTGCGCGTCTTTAAGAACGAAGTGGCGCTTCTCACCGCGATGGCTGATCTTGGCGGGATCTGGGACGTGATGAAGGTCACAGATGTTTTGACCGCGACAGGAGATGCGGCTGTCGAAGGTGCGGTTGCCTATCTTTTTCATCAGGCTACGCAAGCCGGCAAGTGGCTCGGCAAGAGAACTGATGGGGCCGCTGCACCCTCAGGCTACATCGTCTTGGCCATGGGCAAGTATGGGGCCGGTGAACTCAACTATTCCAGCGATATCGACCTCATTATTTTCTACAATTTAGAGCGCATCCAACTTGCGCCTGGTGTTGAGCCGCAACCGTTTTTCGTCCGCCTGACCCGCGACCTCGTACAGCTTCTGGAAGAACGCACGGGCGATGGATATGTCTTCCGGACCGATTTGCGCCTGCGGCCTGATCCGGGTGCCACACAGGTTGCGTTGTCGACAGAAGCCGCTCTGATCTACTACGAGAGCTTTGGCCAGAACTGGGAACGCGCTGCACTCATCAAAGCGCGCGCGTGCGCCGGCGACTTGGAAGCTGGGCAGTTGCTCCTTCAGGATCTATCGCCATTCATCTGGCGCAAGTATCTCGACTATGCGGCGATTGACGACATCCACGCCATGAAACGCCAAATCCATGCGCATCGGGGCTTCGGTGGGATTGCGGCTGCCGGTCACAACATCAAGCTCGGGCGAGGCGGCATTCGCGAGATTGAGTTTTTTGTGCAAACGCAGCAACTGATTGCCGGCGGCCGTCAAGTTGACTTGCGCGTGCGACAGACGATTGACGCGCTCAAGAGGCTTGGTCAGCGCGTTTGGATGAAGGAAACCGTCGGTGCTGAGCTGACAGAGGCCTATCTTTTCCTGCGACGCATTGAGCACCGATTGCAGATGGTTGCCGACGAGCAAACGCACGACGTGCCCAATGATCCTGAACGCCTGGAGAGCTTCGCGCTCTTTTGTGGTTACGCGGACGTGGAGGCATTCTCGCGTGAACTCATATCTAGATTGGAGACGGTACAGCGCCATTACGCGGCGCTGTTTGAGGATAGCCCCGAGCTGACGACAGGCAGCGAGAGTTTGGTGTTCGCCGGTAAGCATGACGATCCCGATACGGTTGCCGCCCTTAAAGACATGGGATTTTCGCGACCCTCCGGCGTATTGGATATGGTGCGCGGTTGGCACCATGGTCGCTATCGCGCCGTGCGCAGCGCACGGGCGCGCGAACGGCTAACCGAAATGCAGCCCTCGCTCATTACTGCCCTCGCCGACACCACGGATCCCGATCGTGCGCTGATCGGATTCGACCGGTTTCTGAGCGAGCTGCCAACAGGCGTGCAACTTTTCTCACTTCTGCGGGCCAATCCTGCATTGTTGCGCCTCATCGCCAATATTATGGGGACCGCACCGCGGCTTGCAGGCATCCTCGCACGCAGACGGCGTCTGCTCGATGCCGTTCTGGATCCGGGCACGCTTGGCATGCTGCCGACAGCCGACGAACTCGATTGCTTGATACGACCCGAAATCGGTAGCGGCGATCACGATATGCAATATGTGCTGGACCGCGCGCGGATTGTCGGGAGCGAGCAGCAGTTTTTGATCGGCATCCGCGTGCTGTCCGGCGCAATCAAAGCCAATCAGGCGGGTGGCGCTTATGCTCTTCTGGCCGAGTGCCTGATCAACGCGCTCAAGAGCGAGGCCGAGCGCGAGCTAGCCCGCGCGCATGGGTGCATTCCCGATGGGGCCGCGGCTGTGATCGCAATGGGCAAACTGGGCGGCCATGAAATGACGGCGGCTTCAGACGTCGATCTGATCCTCATCTACGATTTTGCGGAGGGCGCTACGCAATCGGACGGGGAACGCCCATTGGCTCCCACCCAGTACTACACGCGGCTGACGCAGCGCCTGATAAGCGCGCTGTCCTCTGCGACGGCGGAAGGAACGCTCTACGAAGTGGATATACGCTTGCGGCCTTCGGGTCAGAAGGGGCCGGTGGCGACGCAGTTGACAAGCTTCATTGACTATCAGGCCAATGACGCTTGGACGTGGGAGCATTTAGCGTTGACGCGCGCGCGAGTCATTTCAGGACCACCTGAGTTAAGAGAGCGCGTTGAGGCCGCCATCCGCGAGGTGCTCGTACGGCCCCATAACGCTGCCAAGGTCGCAGCCGACGTGCGCGACATGCGCGAGCGCATCGCCAAGGAAAAGGGGACGGTGGACATCTGGGAGATGAAGCAGGTGCGCGGCGGCCTCGTTGATCTGGAGTTTATCGCTCAGCACCTGCAACTCATAAACGCTGCGACACACCCATCTGTTCTCGATCAGAACACTGTCGAGGCCTATCGAAAACTCAGAGATGCAGGCGTGTTAAGCCCCGCCCACGCCGAAGTCCTGATCCCGGCAACACGATTGCTGCACGATCTGACCCAAGTCGTGCGGCTGTGCCTGGACGAGAAGTTCGACCCGGAGACGGCACCGCATGAATTGAAGGAACTTCTGGCGCGCGCAGGTGACGCACAGAGCTTCAATGAACTCGAAACCCTGCTCAAACAGACGCTCGTCAACGTTCAAGGCCTATTTGATGAAATTGTCGCCTGACTGGTTTTCGTTCCGCAGGCGACGGATTTGCACCAAACGCCCGTTTTCCCCTTTGATAGGCCATTAGACGGCCGAGCCGGCTGGGGTCGAAACAAGGGCTCGCAGAACGCCCACGTCCGGCGCTAGAGCAAGATCGTTCTTGATGGAATCACTCACCAAGCCCGGAAGGTTCCCTGCAAGAACGTGAATCTTGCTCTAAATCAAAAGTGTAGAGACTGATTCACGTTTCACTTGAAAGCACTTGAAGCGTTCCAAGTGAAACGATCAGGCTCTAGAGTGGAAAAAGTGTTCGATGGCCATGCCGAGGCTTCACGTGGCGGCAAAACGGATCGTGCCGGGTCCATACGGTTCACCCGTGGGCGGCTCACAAGAATCGGGGGATGCTGCGTTGCTCGCAGGTGCCGCCGATGGGGATGAGGCTGCGTTTCGATTGCTTGTCGAGCGCCACCTTTCCGGCCTGCTTGTTCTCGCGCGGAGGATGCTGCGCGACGCCGCCGAAGCTGAGGACGTGACGCAAGAAGCGCTGCTGAGGCTATGGCGCTCTCGTGATGACCTCGAGGTAGGGCCATATGGATTAGGGCCGTGGCTGCGGCGTGTCGTGTCAAACTTGTGCATCGACAAGATGCGTTCAGGCCGCCGCCTCACGGTCACGGACGACGTGCCGGAACAGGCAGAGCCTGCCGATCAATTGACGCAAGTCGAAGAGCGGGATGCCAGCGATCGCGTCGACACGGTAATCAAAGCCTTGCCCGACCGCCAGCGCATGGCCCTGACGCTCTTCCACTACGAAGGGCTTAGCCAGATCGAGGTGGGGCGGATCATGGGCGTTTCGGACGAAGCGGTGGAGTCGCTTCTTACACGCGCCCGAAGACGCTTGAAGGTCGCGTTGCGCGATGAGTGGCGCGAGCTGCTGGTGAGCGATGAAACGCAGTGATGCGGTCGCAAAGGACGGATTGCGAGAAACGAGATTAAGAAGATGAGCACGCGGGACAGACAGTTAAAGGAATTGGATGCGCTGGAGAGCCTCCTGGACGTCTATGGGGCCGACAGAACGCGCTGGCCGGCGCGCGAGCGCTTGCGGTTTGCGAGCCTCATTGCCGATGAGCCTGAGGCCCAGCGGCTTATGGCGGAGGCGGTCGCGCTTGATCGGCTTCTCGATGTGGCGCCAGCGGCCAGGAAGGACCAGGAGCAAGGGCTGACCGGCCGCATCGTGGCCGCAGCGCGGGGGCAGCAGTACAACCCCCTTAGTGCAAGCCAGGTTTCACCAGCGGTCTCGAATATTGTCAAGCTGCCTGCGTGGGTGCGCCGGCCGCAAATTGCCGGAGCCTTTGGCGCGAGCGATTGGCCAGCAGCCAGCTTGCTCGCAGCATCACTCGTGCTCGGTGTGATGTTGGGATCAGCAGGAATGCTGGACTCCACGGTGCAGGAGGTGGCCGAGGTGGCCGGGCTTAGCTCAAGCCTTACCGTTGAGTCACAGCTTACGTTGAATGAGGACACGGCTGCGTGGGCCGGAGAGGAACTGCTATGACGAGCGATAACGTGGTAGCATCCAAGGGCTCTGGCTGTAGGCGGCTGCGCTTGGCGCTGATCTTCTCTCTCGCCCTCAATGCGCTGATCATTGGTGCGGTGGGCGGTGCACTACTGTTTGCACGGCACGGTCACGGCTGGGGCTGGCACGGTCGCAAAGACTTTGGGCTCTATGGCTTTGCGCGTACGCTGCCGCAGGATCGGCGCGACGTGATACGCACTGCTATCAAGGATGGTTGGACGAAGCTCAAACCACTGCGCAAAGACGTTTGGTCCGCCCGCAAAGCCGCGCGCAAAACACTCACCGACGAGCCATTCGAGGAGGCAAAGCTCAACGCGGCACTCGACGTGGTCGTCGCCGCTGACGCCGATTACAAGCGCACAAAGATGGCAATTTTTGCCGATACGGCGGCGAAGCTTACGGATGGAGAGCGTAAAGAATTGTACGAATGGCTGGAGCATCACGGGAAGCGCCACAAATATCGTCGTCATCGCTGGCGCAATGGCGGTGACAAGCCGTCAACGCGCTAGAGCAAGATTCACTTATCTGCCGGAAACCTTCTGGGCTTGGTGAGCAATTCCATCAAGAACGATTAGGCTCTAGCTCACAAGCGCTGGTATTTGGGTGTGCGCCGACGCAACATTTCTGTCCATGAAGAAGTCGGGCTGAGCGGCGCGATCAAGCACGGTGACGGCGCCCCATCCGCGCACCGGACACTCAATCTCCAAGAGTGAGGAGCCCTGCATCTCAAGCAGTGCGCGTGCTAGGCATATCGCCAGAGAGCTACCATTGCGGGACGAGCCGCGGCGTTCTTTCGAAACTGTGAAATAGAGCTGGACAAGTTCCTCTTCGACAGAGGCGGCAATTGTGATCCTGGCACCATGGTCGGCGCGGGAAATCGCTTCTGAAAGAATATTGACAACGATCTGTCGCAGTGCGCGCGGCTCGCCCAGGATCTCAAGTTGAGCCGGGGTGTGCAACTCAAGTTCGATCTCGCGTGTGGCGGTCTTGGCCGAAAGAAACGCCCAGGCCTCTGACGCCAATTCTTCCAGTTCGGACGTTTTGGAACTGTCAGGGGTGCTTGGGTGAGCTACGAGCGCCGTCAGTGCCATTGTGTCTTCAGCCGACTTCAACAGCTCATTGGCGCTGTCGCGGATATGACGGACATAGTCCTCATAGCGCGGGTCGCCCACCGGGCCAAAGAGCTTGAGCGCCATCATGTCAGAAAAGCCGATGATAGCGTTGAGGGGAGTGCGCAACTCGTGATTGACCCGCGCCATCAACTCCACCCAGTTCTTGTTTTTCTGCTCGTTGGCACTGTGTGAACGCGTTCCCGCGCAGTCCCTCTCGGCGAGGCGCTGGGCGCGGCGTTCAAGTGCGATCTCAGAGGCAAAGAAGGCAACGTTCTGGGCGGAACTTTGCTCAACGGCGCAATCAAGTGGCGGTCCGGCCTGTTGTATTTGGCCAGCGCGATCGCGCGCAGTGCGGGGGATGCTGAGGTTGGCGATTGCGGCACAGGTTGTCAGCAGCAGGGCGGCGAGAAGACCATAGGGAAGGAGGGGAGAGAGAAGACCAAGAGCAACAAGGGGGAGGGCCAGAGCGAAGCTTGGATGACAGCGATGTAGAGATCGCAGGAGAGTCCGAACAAGGACCGCGGCATATTTCATCTGCGTTCTGGCGGTCCCCCAGAGAATAGGCCACACGCGCAGGCTGGCGGACGTTGTCCACGCCATTCCTCTCTCCTTGCCAAATTGTATTTATGATGCCCTGCGGACCCGAGCGAATCCGCTACCCCGAATCACCTAGCCTTAGTTGACACTATCGCGAATCGCCTGTCGAGAGGGAATAAGTCCATCAATGCAATAAATTTTTTGAATGTTACGGTTCGAGCATCTTGGACACGATTTCCTGTACGTCGGGCGAGGAGCCCTTGGTCTTGGCAATGCGTTGCAGGGCCTTGCGGGCGTGTCCTCTGCGACCCGTCTCGAGCGCGCGCCAGCTACGAAAAGCGCTCAGCATTCGGGCGGCGATCTGAGGATTGAGGCGGTCGAGCGCTAAGACCTGTTCGGCAAGAAACCCATAGCCGGTGCCGTCGGGTCTGTTGAATTGCACAGGATTGGACATCGCGAACGTGTCAATGAGCGCACGTACTTTGTTGGGAGCAGCCAGCGAGAACAGCGTGTGCTCGGTCAGTTTTTTGACCTGACGCAGCGTTGCCGCCAGCGGTGATAGGGCTTGGGCCGCAAACCAGGTATCAATGACGAGATTGTCTCCCTTCCAGTTCTTGTAGAAATCGTTAAGCGCACGTTCGCGTTCTAATCCGCTGTGGGCTGCGAGAAGGAAAAGGGCGTGCGCACGGTCCGTCATGTTTGGGGCTTTTGAGTAGTGCTTCGAGAGCCGGGCCAAATCTCGGTTGGAGCGCCGCGCCGTCAGCAGCGTCAATGCGCCGTTACGCAAAGCACGCCGGCCACTGCTTTCGGCATCGGGCGAGAAGGGGTCGTCTTCCGCCATCTCGTCGTAGATGTCCTCCAGCAGCGGGCCAAGCGTGCGCCCAACCAAGGTCGAAAGCTGGCGGTGGGCGCTATGGATGCGCGCAGGGTCGACGTTCTTACCAATCACGCGTGCGATATCGGAAGGCGACGGCAGTCTCAACAGCTCTGCGCGATAGGCTGGCTCTAGTGCATCGTTCATGACGATTGCGCCGAGCGCCTTGGCGAATGGCCGGCCTTTGGATGCGCGCTTGCCTTTTGCCAGAGACCGGACCGTGTCGACCAGGATCCGTGTGGCGAAATTGTTGGCGGCCTGCCAGCGATTGAATGGGTCAGAGTCGTTGGCCATCAGGAACGCGACGTCGTCATCGGAGAGGTCGATCGTCACGTTCACCGGCGCTGAAAACTGACGCAGCAGCGAGGGCACAGGGCGCGTTGGCACGTCGGCAAAGCGGAAGGTCTGTTTGCGTTTTGTGATGGGGAGCACGCCGTTGTGGAGTTCCTCGCCGTTCTCAAGCTTCAACGGAACGTCGTGACCGTTTCCGCCAAGCAGACCAAGCTTCAAAGGAATGTGCAGCGGCTTTTTGTGGGGCTGGCCGGAGGTTGGGGGCAGCGCCTGCTCAATGCTCAGCTCGGCCTTCTTCTTTGTTTTGTCGTAACGGAGGGCACATACGAGCTCTGGCGTTCCGGCCTGAGAATACCACAGCCTGAATTGCGCAAGACTTGTTCCGCTCGCATTCTCAAAACAGGTGATGAACTCTTCCACCGTGGCGGCGTCGCCATCGTGGCGTTCGAAATAAAGATCCATACCTCGACGAAACGCCTCACGTCCGAGTAGCGTCTGGATCATGCGCACAAGTTCGGCGCCCTTCTCGTAGACGGTGGCTGTATAGAAGTTGTTGATCTCGATGTAGCTCTCAGGCCGCACTGGGTGCGCTAAGGGGCCGGCGTCCTCGGCGAACTGCATCGACTTCAGGCGGCGCACGTCGAGAATGCGTTGCACGGTCTCAGAACGCTCATCTCCAGAGAACTCCTGGTCGCGAAAAACGGTCAGCCCTTCCTTGAGACAGAGCTGGAACCAGTCGCGGCAAGTGATGCGATTGCCCGTCCAGTTGTGGAAGTATTCGTGCGCAACGACGCTCTCTATCGCCTCAAAGATGGTGTCCGTGGCCGTTTCGGGTGAGGCGAGGATGAGGCGATCATTGAAGACGTTGAGTCCCTTGTTCTCCATCGCGCCCATATTGAAGTCGGACACGGCGACAATGTTAAACACGTCGAGATCATATTCGCGGCCGAAACGTTCCTCGTCCCACCGCATGGAGCGTTTGAGTGAGTCCATGGCCCAGGCGGCGCGCTCCTCCTTGCCGTGTTCAATGTAGATGCGCAGGTCCACCTCGCGCCCTGACATGGTCTGAAAGCTCGAAGCGATGGAGGACAAGTCGCCGCCGACGAGAGCAAAAAGGTAGGAGGGCTTGGGGAAGGGATCGCGCCAAATCGCATAATGACGTTTGCCACCGTCGACGAGCCCGCGCTCCAGTAGGTTGCCATTGGCCAGCAGCACGGGTGCTTCCTCTGGGTCCGCCTCGATACGGACGGAGTAGGTCGCAAGCACGTCGGGGCGGTCGAGGAAATAGGTGATGCGCCGGAAGCCTTCAGCCTCGCACTGCGTGCAGTAAACGCCGTTGCTGCGATAGAGGCCCTGCAGCGCTTTGTTCGCTTCGGGATTGACGAAGGTGACAATCTCAAGCATGAAAGGCTTTGCTGGCGTCTTCGTGAGTGTCACCGACGTGTCGGTGAGCTTGTAATCCTTCGGCGCAAGTTTCTTTCGATTGACGCTGATCTCAGCCAGTTCCATGTGCGTTCCCTCAAGACGCAATGGCTCCCGTTTGCCGCGCACCTTCGGGTTTGCGCGTACACTCAAGCGCGAACGTATGCGCGTGCGTTTGGGATGCAGCGCAACATCGAGGTCTACCTTGTCGATCAGGTATCGAGGAGGCCGGTAGTTCTTGAGAAGGATTGGGCGGGGCGTCTTGGGTCTCATGCGCGTCTCATGTGGCGGTGGTGCAACCGCTCGTACTTAGCGGCTAGCGAGTGTTTGGAATAGAGGGCTTGCCACTGACCGCGTCAGGGGCGAATTCGAATAAGGCCGACCACTCATTATACAGAACTCTTGCTTGTCAGGCCCAGCGTCCCGCCGCCGCTTTGTCTACGAACCAGATGACCTCGCCGACGGGGCGAATGCGCCCGGCTGGCACGGACGTATCGCCCGACCAGATCTCGTCCAGCATCTCACGCTTCTCCTCGCCCGCGACAAGAAAGGCGACGACGCGGCTGGAGTCGAGCGCGGGGTAGGTCAGGCTTACGCGCGGCTGCGGCCGCCCGTGCGGAACGGGTGCCACCCAACGTTTTGTTTCTTGCAAGACCGGTTGACCCGGCAGCAGCGAGGCGGTGTGCCCGTCGGGCCCGAGCCCGAGCAGGGTGAGATCCAGCAATGGTTTATCGAGGCGCAAGGTATCTCCACCATAGAGCTTCATGAGCATTGCCTCATATTGCTCGGCGGCCTCATCAAGTGTGACCCCCTCGGTTGGAACAGGATGCACGTTTTCGGGAGGCACCGGCACGTGAGACAGGAATGCTGCGCGTGCCATGCCGTAGTTGCTGTCGGGATTGGATGGCGGCACGAAGCGCTCATCTCCCAAGATCCAATGCACCCGGTCCCAGGGGAGCTGGCTGCGCACCGGCTCTTCGGCGAGAAGTTGGTACATGGGTTTGGGCGTATTGCCGCCGGACAATGCGACTAGCACGCGGTCACTTGCGGCCCGTGCCATCCGGCACAAATGGTCGGCACAAGCGCGTGACAAGGTGGCGAGGTCGTCCGACACCCGAAACGTTCCGATCGCCGGCTTCATGATAGCACCTCCTGACCAAGCAAGTATGAAAGGTTGTGTCGTTGCTCTGACAACGCTCAACTTTAATCTCTTTGCGTACCGTAGAATAACAAAGCGTTGAATGAGATCGTACTAAGCGTTGTGATAGCGTGAGATCGCTGCATGTGGTTGGCAAAATTTCCGAAAGGCTTGCCGAAGCTTGAGGAAACTGGCCATATGAAATTCACAACCTGGGAGTGCTGGAATGTCCAGTAACGATAGTGATGTTCCCGCCAACGGCCCGCTAACGCTCACCTTCGATATCGGCGGTAGCCATTTGAAGGCCGGCGTTCTATCGACGGACGGTCAACTGGTTAAGGATCGCGTCAGGATCGTCACGCCGCATCCAGCTGAACCCGAAAAGGTGGTCGAAGGTCTGATGGGGCTGGCTCAACAGCTCGGGCACTTCGACAGGATCACGATCGGCTTTCCCGGCGTCGTTCGCTCCGATACTGTCCTCACCGCCCCCAACCTTGGTAACGAGCTATGGCACGGCTTCAAGCTCGCCAGCGTCATGTCCGAGAAATTGGGCAAGCCTGTACGCATGTTAAACGACGCCAGTGTTCAAGGGCTTGGCGTCATTACCGGCCACGGTGTCGAGTGCGTCGTGACGATGGGAACGGGTATGGGCTTCGCCCTGTTCGTCGATGGGTGCCTGGCCCCGCATCTGGAGCTTAGCCAGCACCCCTTCAAAGGCGGCAAAAACTATGACGAGTATGTTGGCGCAAGGGCGATCGAGAAGATCGGGCCTCGACGCTTTAACAAGCGCGTACGAAAAGTTATTGAGGTTCTCGAAACCGTCGTCATGTATGACGTACTCTACATTGGCGGAGGCAACGCGCGGCTGCTCGAACCTCCCTTGCCTAAAAATGTGAAGACGGTGTCCAACAAGGCTGGCATTACCGGCGGGGTGCGCGCTTGGGATAGGCAGATGGACCATGCGTTTGACGAGCGGCTACCAACTTTTGACCCGGCAATGGGGAAGAGAGGCTAGCTCAACCGCATTGTGGCGCGGGCGCAAGGTTATGATTTCTAGGCCCGCCGCAAGCAGGCCACGCAACGAAACGCAAACGTTTGCACAGGCCAGGTAGGCGTCGCGATGGAAGCCCAAGACAAACTCGATGAGCTTGCGATCAATACCATTCGTACGCTGTCCATCGACGCCATCCAAAAGGCTAATTCCGGCCATCCCGGCACAGCTATGGACGCGGCGTCGACTGCCTATGTGCTGTGGCAGCATTTCCTGCGCTACGATCCCAAGAATCCCGAATGGATCAACCGCGACCGCTTCGTCTTGTCGAGCGGTCACGCGTCGATGCTGCTCTACAACTTGATCTATCTAGCCGGGATCAAGGCCACCGCTGCGTCCTACAAGCAGAAGGATCGCGACGCGATCACGCTCCAGGACATTGAATCGTTTCGCGAGGCGGGAAGCCGTTGCCCAGGGCATCCCGAATACGGTTGGACCAGCGGTATCGAGTCGACGACTGGTCCGCTTGGACAGGGCGTTGCGACCAGTGTGGGCATGGCGGTTGCGGGCAAGTGGCTGGCTGCCACGTACAACAAGCCTGGCTTCGATGTCTTTGATTTCGACGTCTACGTGTTGTGCGGCGAAGGCTGCCTCATGGAGGGGGTTTCCAGCGAGGCTGCGTCGCTCGCCGGGCATCTGAAACTTTCCAACCTTTGCTGGATCTTCGACCAGAACCACGTGACTATCGACGGTCACACCGAAATTACCTTCACCGAAGATGTGGAAGCACGCTTCCTGGCTTATGGCTGGAACGTCACGCGGGTGGCGGACGCCAATGATCTTTCCCAGCTGGCGCACGCATATGGGGAGTTCTTGGCGACGGAGGACCGGCCGACGCTCATCATCGTACACAGCCACATCGGTTATGGCTCGCCAGAGAGACACGATACGCCAAAGGCGCACGGCGAGCCGCTGGGTCCAGCGGAGGTGCGCCGCACCAAGGAATTCCTTGGCTTCGATCCCGACAAGAACTTCGTCGTGCCTGATGGCGTGCGCGAGCACTTTAGCGATCTTATAGGCAAGCGCGGTGCGGACCGTCGTCGCGACTGGGAAGCAATGTTCGCAGAATACACGAAGAAGTTTCCAGATCTTGCCACTCAGGTCGGGCAGATCGCCAAGCGGGACCTTCCCGAGGGCTGGGATAGCACGATCTCGGCGTTCGCACCCGATGCCAAAGGGATGGCGACGCGCGAAGCATCGGGCAAAGTCCTCAATGCGATTGCTGAAAAGGTTCCCTGGATCATGGGCGGTGCAGCCGACGTAGGAGGCAGCACAAAGACGCAGTTACTTTTCGAAGACGCCGGCGAGTTCCAGCCGTATAGCCGGCTTGGCGACTATCGCGGACGCAATATGCGCTTTGGCATTCGCGAGCACACGATGTGCGCGATCGTCAGCGGCATGACCCTGACTGGGATACGGGCTTATGCGTCCGCCTACCTCATCTTCACCGATTATGCGCGCGGCGCGATACGTTTGGCATCATTGATGAACCTGCCGGTGCTCCACATCTGGACGCACGACTCCATTAGCCTGGGCCAGGACGGCCCGACCCATCAGCCAGTCGAACAGTTGCTGTCGCTGCGTGCCATCCCCGGCATGTTGGTCATCCGCCCGGCAGATGCCAATGAGACGGCCGAAGCCTATCGCGTCATCATGCCATTAAAGGACCGGCCGGTTGCGCTGATCTGCTCGCGTGAGCCGTTGCCAGTCTTCGATCGCTCAAATGTCGCGCCGGCGAGCGGACTGGCAAAGGGTGCTTACATTCTCGCCGATGCACCTGACGCCAAACCCGACGTCATTCTCATTGGTACGGGAAGCGAGGTATCGCTTTGTCTGTCCGCACGGGATCTTCTGGCGGCCGACAAAATCAAGGCACGTGTGGTCAGTATGCCCTCCAGGGAATTGTTCGAGGCGCAGGACGAGGCCTATCGTGACACGGTGTTGCCGCCGGGCATCGAGGCGCGAGTGACCGTAGAAGAGGCTTCACCCATCGGCTGGGATCGTTATGCCGGCGCCAAGGGGAAAGTTCTCGGCGTGAACACCTTCGGCCTTTCGGCGCCGATTGATGTCGTCAACGAACATTTTGGATTCACACCAGAGCGTGTGGCTGCCGCGGCCAAGCAGGTTCTAGGTCGCGGTCCGTGACGCCCGCCGTCGGGGACGTTCAGGACAAAAAACGAAGCGCGGAGAAAAACGATGCAACTAGGCATGATTGGCCTCGGCCGTATGGGTGCCAACATGGTCGTGCGATTGATGAAGGCCGGGCACGACCTGCACGTGTACGATACGCACGCCCCCCCTGTTGAGGAACTGATCGCCAAAGGGGCGAAGGGCAGCACCGACCTCGCGAAGTTTATCAACGGGCTTTCAAAGCCGCGCGCCGTGTGGATGATGGTGCCGGCCGCTGTCGTCGATTCTGTTCTGACTGATCTTTTGCAGCATTTGGAGCCAGGCGACATCGTCATCGACGGCGGCAACTCCTATTATCACGACGATCTACGTCGCGCCAAAGCGCTTAAGCCCAAGGGCCTGCACTATGTCGACGTTGGGGTCAGCGGCGGTGTGTGGGGATTGGAGCGGGGGTATTGCATGATGATTGGTGGCGAGGACGCTGTCGTGCAGCGGCTCGATCCCGTGTTCAAGACGCTTGCGCCGGGTGTCGCTGAGGCGCCGCGCACGCCCGGAGCGACTGGCGAGCCAAGTCGGGCTGAAAACGGATACCTGCTTTGCGGCCCTAACGGCGCCGGGCACTTCGTCAAGATGGTGCACAACGGCATCGAGTATGGCGTGATGGCCGCCTATGCCGAAGGGCTCAACATCCTCAAAAATGCCAACGCTGGGATGGGGCAGCGCACCGTGGACGCTGAGACGACGCCGCTGCGCGACCCAGAGCTTTATCAATATGAGCTCAACCTGCCGGAGGTCGCCGAGGTTTGGCGCCGAGGCAGTGTGATTGGCTCCTGGCTGCTTGACCTGACTGCAAGCGCGCTGCGTCATAATCCGGACCTATCGAACTTTGAAGGCCGTGTATCTGACTCCGGCGAGGGCCGCTGGACGTTGCAGGCGGCGATCGACGAGGGCGTTCCCACACCGGTAATCAGCTCCGCGCTCTTTAGCCGGTTCTCTTCGCGTGGTGATGCGGAATTTGCTGACAAGATGATGTCTGCGATGCGCTTCGAGTTCGGCGGCCACCTTGAGAAGAAGGCATCATGATACGATCTACCAATGAAGCTTCAGACGCGCTTATCTTCTTCGGTGCCACCGGGGATCTTGCCTATAAGCAGATTTTCCCCGCGCTCTATCGACTCGTGCGCGATGAAGGCTTGGCGACTCCCATTATCGGCGTTGCCAAGCGGGGCTGGAACCTCGACCAGTTGAAAGACCGCGCGGCCGATAGCGTAAAGGAGCACGGCGGTGACATAAACTGCGATGCCTTCAAGCAGCTCTTGAGCCAGCTTCGTTATGTGGATGGTGACTACAACGATCCCAAAGTGTTCGCAGAGCTACGCAAGCAGATGGGTCACGCCAAGCGTCCACTACATTATCTCGCCATCCCTCCAGTGTTGTTTTCGGTCGTCGCCTCCCAACTCGCCAAGTCGGGATGCTCCAAGAATGCCCGCCTGGTTGTCGAGAAGCCATTTGGCCACGACCGGAAATCGGCGGGTGAACTGAGCCGGATTCTCGACCAGTACTTTTCTGAATCCGATATTTTCCGCATCGATCATTACCTTGGCAAAGAGCCGGTGCAGAACATCCTCTACACGCGCTTCGCAAATTCGATGTTCGAGCCATTCTGGAATCGCAACTTCGTTCGCAGCATCCAAATCACGATGGCCGAGAATTTCGGCGTGCAGGATCGTGGAAAATTCTATGACGCGACTGGTGCCATTCGCGACGTCATGCAGAACCACATGCTGCAAATACTGGCGTCACTGACTATGGACCCGCCCACCGGTCAGGAATATGAGGCGATGCGCGATAGAAAGGCGAGCCTCCTCAAGGCGGTGCGGGCTCTCGACCCTGGGCATCTCATACGTGGACAGTACGAGGGATATCACGAGGTGCCGGGCGTGCGCGCCGGCTCGACCGTGGAAACCTACGCGGCCGCCAAACTCGAAATCGACAACTGGCGCTGGGCAGGCGTTCCCATCTTCATCCGCACCGGCAAGAAACTTCCCGTCTCCATAGCCGAGGCGATCGTCGAATTTAAGCGACCGCCGCGCGAGACGTTCGGCGAGATTGTCACGTCGGGATCAGGCCATATGCGTTTCAGAATCCAACCCGACGTCACCATCGCCCTGGGAACACGCGTCAAAATACCCGGCGATCTCATGATCGGCGACGACGTCGAACTGATCCTCTCGCGGCAGCCAGGACAAGACATGCCGCCATATCAGCGCCTACTTGGCGATGCGATGCATGGTGTAAGCGAGCTGTTTACGCGGGAAGATATCGTCGATGCCGAGTGGCGGATCGTCAATAACGTTCTGGGCGATACAACTCCGGTTTGCAAATATGCACCAGGCACGTGGGGTCCAAAGGGAGCCGAACAGCTCGTCGGTTCGGATGGTCCCTGGCGCAATCCCGCACCTGCCGGTGGCGCGTGATGCCGCTTGCGCACGATACCGTCTTTTTGTTCGACGTGGACAATACGCTGCTCGACAATGATGCCGTCAAAGCCGACCTGAAGGAAAGAGTCTTGGAGAAATTTGGCCAGGAAGCGTGCGATCGCTTTTGGGCCATATATGAAGAGGAACGCAAGAAGCACATTTATGCCGACTTCATTGCCACTTTGGAGCGCTTTCGCCTAGAGCACATGCACGATCCGCAGGCTCTGCAACTCTCGCTTTGGATGATGTACTACCCATTCGCCGAACGCCTCTATCCTGACGCTCTCGCCGTTGTGCTGCACGTTAGCCAATGGGGGCTGCCAGTCATTCTCACTGACGGCGACGGGGTGTTTCAGCCATACAAGCTGAAGCGCGCAGGCTTATGGGACGCGTTTGACGGCCGTGTGCTGGGCTACATACATAAGCAAAAGGAGCTCGACGCTATGGAGCGGGCCTACCCGGCAAGACGCTACGTCCTGGTCGATGACAAGCTGAAGGTTCTCAACGCCGTCAAGGGTACTTGGGGCGACCGCATCACATCAGTGTTCGTAAAACAAGGCCACTATGCAAACGATCCTAAGACACTCGCTAGCGAACCGGCCGCCGATGTTATGGCCGACCGCATTGGAGAACTCATGATGCACGATTTTTCCGCGATTCGTGCCAACTGACGAGGTGGATGCTGTGAAAGCAACGCAAAAATTACACGATACCGGTCAAAGCCTATGGATTGACGACATCACGCGGGACATGCTCGACAGCGGGACGCTCGCAAAATATATCAGCGAGCTATCAGTCACGGGGCTGACGTCAAACCCGACGATATTCGATCGCGCCGTTACCAAAAGCGACAAATACGACGATGAGATTCGTCGTCTTCTAAAGAGAGGATTGAAGGGCGAGCCGCTATTTTTCGAGCTGGCGCTACAAGACTTGTCGCGTGCGGCCGACCTGTTCCTGCCTGTGCACCAGCAAACCGCGACCGTCGACGGTTGGGTATCGCTCGAAGTCTCGCCGTTGCTTGCCTATGATACAGACGCGACGATCGCGGAGGCCAAGCGGCTATACAAAAAGGCCGACAAGCCGAACCTGTTCATCAAGATTCCCGGCACAAAAGAAGGCCTGCCGGCAATCGAGGAGGCGATCTTTTCGGGGGTGACCGTGAACGTCACGCTTCTGTTCTCTGCCGCGCAGTACACGGTCGCTGCCGATGCCTACATGAAGGGCCTTGAGCGGCGCGTGGAAGCAGGTCTAAGTCCGGACGTTCGCTCGGTCGCTTCGGTCTTCATCAGCCGCTGGGATAAAGCGGTCATGGATAAGGTTCCCGACGCTTTGCGCGACAAGTTGGGAATTGCAGTCGGCAAAGAATGCTACAAGGCCTATCGCGATGTGTTGAATTCCGATCGTTGGCAGCGACTGGGGTCGCTGGGCGCGCGTCCGCAACGCCTGCTGTTCGCCAGCACCAGCACCAAAGACCCCAAGGCGCCGGACACGATGTATGTCCAGGCGTTCGCTGCCCCCAATACAGTGAATACGATGCCGGACGATACGCTGCTCGCATTCGGCGATCACGGCACAGTCGAGGGAGTGCTGTCGCCGGGCGGCGGTGATTACGCGGCGGTGCTTGCCGAATATGAAAAAGCTGGGTTCGACGTAGCGGCGCTGGCTCAGAAGCTTCAAGACCATGGCGCGAAGGCCTTTGTGCAGTCCTGGCAGGATCTGCTCAAGGCCATCGAGACCAAGTGTCTGGCGCTGGCATAGAGGAGCCCGACTATGGCGTCCCGAGAACTTATTGATACCCCGACCTGGAGGGCGCTTGTCGCGCATCAGGCCAAGATTAAGGACGCCCATCTGCGCCAGTTGTTCGCCGATGACCCCAAGCGCGCCGAAAAGTTCACGGCGGAAGGGGCTGGCATCCAGCTCGATTATTCCAAGAATAGAATCGACGGCGAAACGATTCAGCTCTTGCTACGACTTGCAAAAGAGCGCGGCGTGGCGGCCCGGCGCGATGCAATGTTTCGCGGCGAGAAGACCAACAAGAGCGAGAACCGCGCTGTACTGCACGTGGCGCTGCGCGCTCCGCGTGATGAGGTGATCGAGGTTGACGGGCATAACGTTGTGCCCGACGTGCACGCCGTGCTGGACCGCATGTCGGAGTTCGCCGACAAGGTGCGCGATGGAAGCTGGACCGGGCACACGGGAAAGCGCATCCGCAACGTGATTAACATAGGGATCGGCGGTTCCTATCTCGGGCCGGAGATGGCTTACCTGGCGCTGCGTCCGTTCAGTGACCGCGGCATGACGTTCCGCTTTGTCTCGAACGTGGACGGTGCAGCCTTCAGCGAGGCGACGCACGGCCTGGATGCGGCCGAGACGCTGTTTGTCGTTTCGTCGAAGACGTTCACGACGTTGGAGACGATGACTAACGCCAAAACGGCGCGCGCCTGGGTGGTGGAGAAGCTTGGCGCGGAAGAGGCTGTAGCCAAGCATTTTGTCGCCGATTCCACCAACACCGCCGGTGTAGAGACGTTCGGCATCGACACCTCCCACATGTTTGAGTTCTGGGATTGGGTCGGGGGACGGTATTCGATGGATTCCGCCATCGGTCTTTCGACAATGATCGCCATTGGGCCAGAGAATTTCCGCGCGATGCTCGCCGGCTTCCATGCCATGGACGAACATTTCTGCACGGCACCCCCGGAAAAGAATCTGCCCATGCTGATGGGGCTCCTGACTGTTTGGTACAACAATTTCTTTGACGCCCAGACGCTGGGCATCATGCCCTATGCCGAACACATGTCACGCTTTCCCGCCTACCTGCAGCAGTTGCAGATGGAGAGTAACGGCAAGCACGTCGATCTCAGCACCAACCACGTCAACTATCAGACAGGGCCCATCATCTGGGGCGAGCCTGGCACCGACGGCCAGCACTCGTTCTATCAGTTGATCCACCAGGGCACGAAGATCATCCCGTGTGATTTCATCGGGTTCATGACGCCGCTGAGCTCGTATGCCGATCACCATGACCTGCTGATGGCTAATCTGTTTGCGCAGGCTGAAGCCCTAGCGTTCGGCAAGACGGCTGCTGAGTTCAAGGCAGAGGGCTCACCCGATTTCCAGACGCCGTTTCGCGTAACAGAGGGCAACCGCCCGACCAATTTGATGCTCGCCGACCGGCTTGATCCTAAAACGTTGGGGTCTCTGATCGCGCTTTATGAGCACAGCGTCTTCACGCAGGGTGCGGTGTGGGACATCGACTCGTTCGATCAATGGGGCGTCGAGCTCGGCAAGGTGCTGGCGTTGCGCATCATCCCGGAGCTTCAAGACGCTGCCGAGCCGCCGCTCAAGCACGACAGTTCCACGAACGCGGCGATCAAGCGTTACCGTGCTTATAAAGCGCGCCGCTAACGTTTCCTTGCAATGGCCTTGCATCGCGGGCAAAGACGGGCCATCGAGCTTCGCTCGCCCCTATCTTTGGCCCAAGATGAGCAGGATCGCCCCGTGACGGTATGCGCCCATACATTCTGCGTGGCCCCTATGATGGACTGGACGACCAAGACCGCGCATTCAACTTCTTAAAAGACGGCGTGTGCACGCCGTGTGCAGTTTTCTTATCGTCAAGACATGAGAATTTGCGCGCTGATTTCTGCAACAGCGTCATCGCGCAGCCGCAAATATATGCGCTCTGTTGACGCTTGCAACCACCAACGCACACGATCATGCGCACACTCGATTTCGGTCAAGATCTTTCGCTGTCTGCCGAGGGCACGCTCGTCGTCAACAATAGGCCTCGGCTTTATTCACGCATCATCGCCTATCTTGCCTTTCCTGAGTGCCTTGAACGTCGCTATGAATTCTTGGTAACGTGCGGCGCGGAGTTGCTGCAACGCGAATTCTCGCTCGACGCTGTCGAGCAATACGTCTTGCACCGTGACCACGAGTCCATGGACGATGCGGAAGCGTTGCGAAAAAATCTGCAGCAACGTCTCGCCTGTCTCAATTTGCTGCTGTTGAAAGAGAATTTCTTGGACTTCGGCGGTGGCTTTGGACCAGCGGAGGCCGTGGCATCACGCAGACCCTTGCCCGAGTCATTGAACGCCGGATTGTGGCCCGCGACCCTGGCCGGCTATCGGCTGCTTTTCACCGCCATCATGGCAGTACATCACGATAATGAGCTTCGTGCCGGTGCTGGCCTGGGAAAGGCGACCGATCTTATCGTGTGGCTGGGCCGTAAGAGTGATTTGTTGAAGAGCAGAAATCCCGTAATGGAAGCTTGGCAGAGCCATAAGAATGTCGCGCACCTTGCCGCCGCCGCCGTGTGTATTGGACGCAAGGGCACCTCGAACAATGGCGCCTTTGGCTTTGTGGGTGCCGGCGGCGCGGCGTCAGGCGCGGTTGCGATGCTGGTCTGCCGCCTTGGCGGCGGCCTTTGCGTTGCCCTCAGGCCGTCTTGCAACGCCTTGGACGCAATTG